>JBKBIU010000120.1:0-5008 GCA_046294065.1 Pseudothermotoga sp. | reverse complement strand
TAACTATATACCCATACTTGTTCAGCACTAAACCTTTGAACTGACTTAGCAAAAACCTGTTTGCATCGGTACCTATTGCTTCTATGACCATATCCGTTTCTATTATGAATCTGCTATCTTCAATTGGAATAGGTCTTCTCCTTCCAGATTCATCTGGCTCACCAAGTTCCATGCTTATACACTCAACTCCAGTCACTCTACCTTTTTCGTCTTCTATGTACCTCAGTGGTTGAGTTAGCCACTTAAACTTTACACCCTCTTCAACTGCATGGAGGTACTCTTCTCGGCGAGCGGGCATTTCCTGCTCAGTCCTTCTGTAAACAACAATCACATTCTTAGCACCCAGTCTCAAGGCACTTCTCGCAGCATCCATTGCAACATTCCCACCGCCAACAACAACAACATTAGTTCCCCTTTTCACCGGTGTATCGTACTCTGGAAACATGTATGCCTTCATAAGATTGACCCTGGTCAGAAACTCGTTCGCAGAATAGACTCCATTGAGATTTGTACCTGGTATTTTCATAAACTTTGGTGTACCCGCACCGACCCCTATGAAGACTGCGTCATAATCATTCAAGAGCTCTTCCACAGATATTGCCTTACCGATGGGTGCATTCAAATGAATCTTCACCGAAAGCGATTCTATGTATTTAACCTCTCTCTCAACAATTGATTTTGGTAATCTGAACTCTGGTATGCCATAGACCAATACTCCTCCTGGTTTGTGTAAAGTCTCAAAAACATCAACCTCGTATCCCATCTTTGCGAGATCGGCTGCTGCTGTGAGACCAGCAGGACCTGATCCAATCACAGCTACCCTCTTCCCTTTAGAAGATCTTGGATCGGCTTTTAATTCTTGGACATTGGCTGCTTCCCAATCGGCGACGAATCTCTCAAGTCTTCCTATAGCAACAGGTTCAGAACCAGGAATCTTGCCAACAACACACTTTTCTTCACATTGAACCTCCTGTGGGCAAACCCGTCCACATATAGCAGGAAGATTGTTGTATTTCTTGAGGATTTTCGCTGATTCTTCAAAATCCTGTTCCTTGATCTTTCTTATGAAACCTGGTATATCTATGCCCACTGGGCAACCGCTCACACAGGGATGAGTCGGACACTGTAAGCATCTCTTTGCTTCAATAACTGCTTGTTCTACAGAGTAACCAAGTGCTACTTCGGAAAAATTTTTTATCCTTTCTTGAGGATCTTGCTCTGGCATTGGTACCTTTCTAATTGGTGGTTTCACAGCCACGAGAGATCACCCACACTTTCCATGAATTTCTTCAAGCTTTGTTCTTCTTCATCGCGATACTGAGCCAATCTCACAAGCAATTCGTCCCAATCCACCTTTGTACCATCGAACTCTGGACCATCGACACAAGCAAATTTCATTTGTCCATCCACTGTAACTCTGCAAGCACCGCACATGCCAGTCCCATCTACCATAATTGGATTGAGGGACACCCAGATTTTTAGATTCATCTCCTTAGCCTTGAAACTGCAAAATTTCATCATGATAGTTGGTCCAACAGCCCAAGCAATGTCTATCTTTGTTTTCTTAACAACTAAATCCATACCGTCTGTAACAACGCCTTTTATGCCCTTGGAACCATCATCGGTTGTTATGATCAATTCGTCAGCGAGTTTTTCGAATTCATCGAGCATTATTACATATTCTTTGCTACGTCCTCCCAAAACGACAAACAACCTGTTATCATGCTTCTTCAGCTCTTTTGCGATTGGCAATAAAGTCGCTATGCCAACTCCTCCCCCCACCAACATGACATTCCCAAAGTGTTCTATCTCACTGGGATTACCTAAGGGCCCTATCACATCGGCCAAAAGATCATTCTCATTTTTCATACACAATTGGTAAGTAGTCTTTCCAACAGCTCTAACAACCATGCGAAAGCTATCCTCATAGATATCAGCTATCGTGAGAGGTATTCTTTCACCTTTTTCATCCGTCCTCACAACAACAAATTGACCAGCCTTTGCCCTACTTGCTATTTGCTGATTTTCTACTACAAAATCGTAGACTTGTGGTGCAAGCTTTGTTTTCTTAACGATTCTGTTTTTCAAATTCTTTCACCTCCTTTAAACTTCTCTGTCCCTGTCTATTTAATTATAGACATTGACATGTAACAACTTTAGAGTTAATATCTTTATTGGACAGCGACCCCCCTATCCCCCCTTGGATGGAACCAAGCTGCCTGAGGAGCCTGTATAGAACAGGCTCCTCATTGTTTATCACAATATTTTCAATTTCTTGTTCACCCAAAGGTGCGATTTACAAAAAAGGGTGTTCTCAACATCATTTTAAACCAACAATATTTTGGATCGAGGAAAAGAGCTTTAATTCTTTAGAACAGCCATGGGAAGAAAAAGTGTATGAAGAAAAGACCAAGTACTATGAAATCAGTGTATCTATGAAGAATCAGCCATCTTTTCTTTAAAAGCTTCCTCAATAGGTAATATGCAAAAAGTAAAACCACACCGGACCAAAGAAGAAGTCCGGTGTGAAACTTGATAGTACCTAGTGCCAGATAACCGTGTATTATACCTGTCATTAATAGAGCGACCCCCGTGAATCTATGGATCTTTGAACCATATGAAAGATATTTTCGCGCAGACTTGACGTTTTTCAGTAATCTGCGCAGTGGAAAAAGTGAAAAATTATAGAACAAAAGAACCACGCTAACCCAAGCGAAAACTTTGTAGATCATAAGATCCCAAATCCTACTTTAACGAAATCTTTCAAAACTTTGATATCGACGTGTTCATGGGAGCATGATCCTTGCAATTCACATTCAAATTGAGAGGTATAATCTCTACCTGCCTGCGCATCTGGCCCCACATTCAATTTCTCCTGCCAATTTGTTTGTGTGACATCATACACAATATTGCCAACCTTAATAAAAGACTTGTAAAGTTCAAGGTTTCTACTCACCACTTTCACCAATTTACCGTCGAACTTTGCAAGGTTTTTTTCATCGAAGACCAAGAGTCCTATTGGATAGATCCTTGACAGCATTGCCTCATGGCCTGACATCTGCCTTATCTCGAAAGTTAGCTCATTACCGGCAGGATAGCCGAAATGTGAACCCTCTTTGAGTGTTTTTGATTGACTCATATCGTAGACAACCCCAAAGGCAGAAACATATGCCTTGTTCTTACCTTTTCCATCGAAGCGAGCTAGCTGGTCAGGGGTGAAAACTAAGACTCCAAAAGGTTTTACTCTTTCGAGCATTCTCTGTCCGTGGGGAGAAAGTTTGAGAATATCGTAGGTCAATTCTTCACCTGCATTGTGTTGATTTTGGTGAATACCATTTCTCCAGCGTGATGAATTAGAAACATCATAAATGACGCCCCTGACTGCGACCAAGCCGGTTTTATCCTTGCCATTATAAGAGGAAAGTTCATCAACAGTCAAAGCCAGCAAGCCAACAAATCGATCTTCTGTTAACAATTCTGACTTTACCTCAGCCCTCGTCAGGAATTTTTTGTCCGCTTTAATCCTAAATACAACACCTTCTACAGAGACATATTCATCTGTCTCAAGGAACCTTTGAAGACTAACAAGAGTGATATCACCAGTGAATTTTGTTACATCAAAGTTGCGAAGATCTACCTGAGCAAAGATTGATAAAACTGGTAAAAACAACAGCAGAACCATTACTTTTTTCATCCAAGCACCTCCTTATTTTATATTTTATCATACAGAATAACAAATTATAATCATTCCAATCAAAAATAGTAGATTAAGAGAATCAACTTTTTATTGCACCTTCGAGTATGCCAGATATGATCTTCTTTTCGAAGATCAAGAAAACTATAATTATCGGGATACCTGCAACTGTGGAGGCAGCCATCAAGGTGGGCCATGTGAAAACGTTGAGTTTTTGATAGAGCGCCAACCCTACTTGAATAGTTCTCATCTGGCGAGAGGTTGTGAGTATGAGTGGATAGAACAGATCATTCCATGTCAGTACAAAGGTGTTGATCCCAAGGACTGCAAGTGCCGGTTTGCTGAGTGGTAGTAATATGTGCCAAAAGATCTGAAAATTGTTCGCGCCATCTACATACGCCGCGTTATCTAGTTCGACTGGTAGTTGCTCAATATACTGCCTCATCAAAAAGATACCAAAGGGAGTCACTAGATTTGGGAGTATTAAAGCCCAATATGTGTCGATTAATCCAAGCTTTCTCATCAAGATGAAGGTGGGAATGATAGTTACCTGTGGTGGAATCATCATTGTGCCTAATACGATTGAAAAAAGTAACTCTTTGAATCTGAATTGTTTCCTCGCAAAAACATAAGCAACCATTGAGCAGAAAAAAAGATTACCCAGTACTGAACTGATAGAAACTATAGTGCTGTTCAATAAATATCTTCCAAAATAATCATCTCTGAGGACCTTCAGAAAATTGTATAGAGTCGGATACTTGTTGATGAAGACAAGATCATCTATATCAACATAACCCTGTCCTGAAATTTCAATCCTCAACTGCGATATGTGTAAGACATCGATATTCAGCTTTCTTACATCCAACTTGACATCGATTGTCTTCCAGTCAGTATTGGCTTCAAGAATCCTTTCAGTGAAGTATTCTATCCTTTCTCTTATGTCTTTGAAACCTATCCTAAAAATTATGGGGTCCTGGTTTCTGATGCGGAACTGGATGCATTTTATCCTATTTATGTCTGAAGACCCCAAAGATGGCGCGATGCCCGAAAAATCCTCTTTGGCTTTTAATCTAAAGAAAGTATTGTTTTCCTCTTTAAGAAGATTCAAGTTTGTGTTCAACGGTCTAACCCTGTTAAGTAATACCGTCCTTGGTACCTCAAAGTCCGTTATAGTCTTGACCACAGTTCTGTTGAAAAGATCACCTTCGGGAACGAAGGAAGTTATAAACATCATGAAGGTCGGAAAAAGAGATATAAAAAGGAAGAGAGTCAAAACTGAATACACAAAGATCTTCATAATTTCTCGCCCTTCAA
>JBKBIU010000119.1:0-5043 GCA_046294065.1 Pseudothermotoga sp. | reverse complement strand
GTCTAGCAAGAGTATGTCTGCATCTTTTCCTCGAGCTATGGTTCCTTTGTTGTGAAGTTTGAGTACCTTTGCCGGATTGAGTGTGATCGCTTTCAACGCTCTTTCTATTGCCACACCGTGTTCCACAGCTAATCTGAACTGTTCATAATCACAAGTTACTTTCCCAACATCGAGACCTATGAATTCTTTTCTCTCGTTGAACCTTGGTAAACTCCCTTGGCCGTCGGAGCTAAAAGTAATCTGATCTTCAAAACCATTTTCTATATACAATTTTAACGCTTTCCAACCTTGAAGTTCTTCTTTCAAAAGGCTGTCAGTACTTGTTGTAAAGTCAACAAAACCACCCATTTTAGCATAGCTCAATCCTTCATTCAACAATCTCTCATTCCTGTTTATATGTGTTGGCAAGAATTGGGTGATAGGAATCTCTGTTTTGTTAACTATTTCATATATCATGTCAAGCATCATTTCACCATCACCAAGATGAAGATTCACAACACCGGCCTTTCCAGAAAGTATTCCTCCAACTCTCGCGTCAGCCGCAATTCTTTTGAGCTCTTCCAACGTAGGTTGGGATGAGCGATGATCACAGATCGCTATTTCACCAGCTCCGATTACCTTGTCAATCAGAATCAGATCTTGCAACAGACTTCCCGTGAAAGTGACGATAGGAACTCTGTAGGAGCCTGAATATATATAGCAGGTCACACCTTCTTCATCAAGCGCCTTTGCTTTCGCATAAAGCGAGTTTAGATTTCTTGTCACTCCATCTGTCCCAAGGCAACCAATGACTGTGGTTATACCACCTTTAATTAGATCTGAAAAAGCAAGTTCGGGGGTACGTGTTTTGAACCCCCCCTCGCCACCACCACCGATTATATGAACATGAGAATCTATGATACCAGGTATGGCAATTTTGCCTGAACCATCTATCAGTTGAACATGCGAACCATTTAGAGTTATACTATCCTCTACAGCAACGATCTTGTCGTTAGCAATCAGGATATCTTTTCTGCCAAGTGGTTGAGGCGAGAAAACTTCTACATTCTTTATGACCTTGATCATTCCATCACCTAAACGAATTGATTCATCTGGGCTTTGAGATAGTTTTCCGTTGCAACTCTGACTAACTTCATTGCAAGGCCATTTTGCTGATACACCATAAAGTTCAAAATTTGCATCATCTGATCTTTGCTGAAGGTTTGAGGGATCTCTGCCGCCCTTTTATTTTGTATTTGCGTGATAATGTATGGCTCATTGATATAACCAGCACCTTCTATTCTCACAAAACCACCTCTTTTTTATTATCGTCCCAGACTAAAAGGTTCTAAATAGTATTTTATCACCCTTTTAAAGCCCCTTGCGTTAGACCGCTTACTATGTATTTTTGTGCAACGGCGAAAACAAGAACCGTTGGTAAAAGAGCTACAACGATGCCGGCAGCCATCACATTCCATTGAATACCTGCCTTTGAAACGAATGAATAAAGAGCAACAGGTACGGTCATTTTGTGATCACTATGTAAAAACAAAACAGCAGTGAATACCTCGTTCCAACTGTTGACAAAGGAAAAACTGAATATGGCCCCTATATTTGGAAGAAAAACTGGCAGGACAACCCTGAAAAGAGCCCCAAACCTTGTGCATCCATCAATCCAAGCGGCTTCTTCCATTTCTTTCGGTATAGATTTTAAAAATGCACGGGTCATGATCGTACCAAAGGCTACACCGAGACCTGTGTATATCACTACAATACCAAACAGTGAGTTGGTCAATCTCAACTTTGAAAACATGGTGAACTGAGGAATCATCAAGAGATAAGCCGGTATCATTTGAACAAAAAACAAGCTCAGCAAAAGAAAATGCCGCATTAGAAATCTAAATCTGGAGAGAATGTAACCACTCATCAGAGAAAATGCAGTTGATAAAAGAGCAGAGCATACTGCAACCAAGAAGCTATTTCTAAAGTATATATGAAACTTTGCGAAACCAAAAAGGTACCTGTAAGCTTCAAAAGTAAGACGACTTGGAAAATATTTCACTGGAAAGGTATATACCTCCGTCGCTGGTTTGAGAGAGGTCAACGCAATCCAGGTTAATGGGAAAACAGCAACAATCAAGTAGATGATCAATCCAAAGATCCTTACAGTCTTTAGAATTCGATGCCTTTTCATACTTCAAAATCACCTTTTTCAAAGATTGACAGATAAAAGATGGTAAAGAGAAGTAGCATCATAGTAATTATCATCCCCAGGGCTGATGCCTTTCCAAAGTTGTTTTGGTAATAGACTATGTTTATCATTTGGACTGGTAGAATGCTTGTTGCTCCTGCAGGTCCACCTCTTGTTGTACCATAGATAATGTCGGGAAAATTCATAACCCAGATGATTCTCAAAAGAACCGTACTCAGTACTGTTGGTTTGATATAAGGTATTGTTATCTTTAACAACTTGCTCCAAGCATCAGCACCATCCAATTCTGCTGCCTCATACAGTTCTTGTGGTATCGATTGCAAAGCGGCAAGGAGCATTATTGCAAAAAATGGTATACCATACCATACATTGATCATTATCACCGAAAACATGGCAAAATTTGGATCTGAAAGGAAGCTGATGGGTTTATTTATAAGATGCAGTTTGATCAGAAGATCGTTGAGGATGCCGAACTGTCCATTCAATATCCATGACCATAGTAAACCTATCGCGAAACCAGATAAAGCCCACGGATAAAAGACAATTCCCATGTATAATCCTCTTCCTATGAAAGGTTTTGTCAAAAGCAATGCTAAGAAAAATCCAAAGATCAATTGCAGGAGAACCGAAAAAAGAATCCAGATGATAGTATTCAGAAGAACTCTGCCAAAGTTTGGGTCGCTCACGATGCTCTTATAGTTGTCAAGGCCGATGAACCTTGGTCTGTTCAAATTGAAAACGGTCAGTCTTTGAAATGAAATTACCCCCCCACGGACGAGGGGGTAAAGGTTCACGAACAAAATCAAGACAATTGTTGGCAAAAGCATTAGAAAAATCCACAGTCTCAGTTTTTTCACTACTTACCAAGCCCTGCCTTTTTCCAAAAGTCTGCCCACGTTTTCAGAGCTGTTTCTGGCTTCATTTTACCAAGTAGAACCTGTTGCATAGTTGTTTCATGTAATTCGTTCCATTCGCTCCAAGCTTCGTTATCAAGAGGATATTTTGTGAACTGATAGTGTTGTGCATCCTCAAACATGGCTTTCCAACCATTGAATATATCGCTCTTAAAATAGGGATCGATATCGTAGACTCTCATATCAACTGGCAGAGCACCGTAATCTTTACACCAAAAGGCATTGATCTGAGGTGAATTGAAAAATTCTAAGAATTTCCAAGCGATATCTTTGTACTTTGAATAGCTAGTGATACCCCAGCCCGCGAAACCAATCGTTGGATATGCCTTACCACCTTTTCCAGTCGGTAGCGGCGCTGTTTGATATTTGTCCTGACCCAAGAGTTCGTTCAAAAGTCCAACGGTGTCTGGATCTTGGAAGAGATAAGGTGTAATGCCAGAGACAAAAGAGTTTACCTGTTCATCAAAACCCCAGTTTATAGAGTCCTTTGGAGAAGTCTTGAACAATTCTAAATAGAAATTGATACCATCGAGCGCGCGTTTATCTTCGAAGATGAGTTTTCCATCTCTTTTCAAATACATACAGTTTGGATCGATGTCATCAAAGAAAGAGGTCATGACGATATCGATGAAAGCTGTAGGATATCCTTTACCGCGAAAATCGAAACCATACTGGTTCTGTTCAGGTTTTGTCAACATTCTGCAGTACTCAAGAAGTTCATCCATTGTTTTTGGGATCTTTGTTAAATTGTATTTTGATGTAATATCGGGCCTGACGAAGAGTGTTTTTACATAAATAGCGTTAGGTAATAGATAAGCAGTGTTCTTGTAAGTCCTCGCAGCCTCAAGGACACCTGGGACAAGATGCTCGGTTAACTCAGATTTTGAAAGATACGGTTCCAAGGAAAGCAGTTTACCCATGCTTGCCAGTGCACTCAAAGACCAATCTCCGACCTCAACGATATCGAGAGGTTCTTCCGCACTGACCATTAGATAGATCTTTTGATAAGCTGTTTCATAAGGTGGCGAAATCAGTTCAACTTTCACGCCTGGATTCTGCGCTTCAAACTTCGAAATGATCTCTTCAAGTACCTTTGTTCTAAGCGGGCTAGTGAAGACCTGGATGACTCTCAAAGTGACCGTTTCTGAAAAGATCAGTGAGAAACTTACTAAAACCATCAAAAGGACCAAAAATGACTTGCGCAATCATACCACCTCCTCACTGAGGATAATTATAAAACAGATGACGTGCACCTAAGTTCTCTAGTAACGTTTTCTAACCGAGTCGACTTTCCTCATCTTAATTTAGTGATCAGCTTTCACTGTGGGATCTGATGATCTTTGGTCTATTTGAATGGAGGTGAATTTTTTCTGTAAGCGGTTATTTTTGTCACATCATGTGCCACTCAATCGACACAAAGATAAAGCATTGAGTTATTATATTTATTATATTGTTACTATTGTTTTCATATATTTTTCTAAAGTTGTTATATAATTTTCCTAGGACATTCTCCAATAGAAGGTGTATCATGATAGGTCATTCTCACATTATACAGAAATTCAAGCTCTTAGTCGTTATGAGTATATATGTTGTGGCGTTTTCACTTTTCCTAACTGACATATCCGCGATAGTTGGCATTTTCTTACTCGTTGTCAATTTTGTGCTTGTCTCTTTGTTTTGGAAAACAAGAGGTGCCCTAATTGCTTTGAGTGTAGGTACAGGCATTTTCATGGCAGGACTTTTTGATATTATGCAGACAGAGTATCTAATCGCTGGAATCTCACTGATTGTGTGTTTAATCATTTTCTTAGCTTTGCTTCTTAAACAAATAGAAAATGAGAAGAAAATACTAAGCGAAAGTGAGAATAAGTACAGGGAACTCTCTGAACAGTTCAAGCGTTACTTTGATCTTGTACAGGTAATGATCGTTGGCTTGGA
>JBKBIU010000118.1:0-5046 GCA_046294065.1 Pseudothermotoga sp. | reverse complement strand
GAAGATCGTCTGATTCTTCGAAGTTCAAAGTTATGAGGTCCTCGAAGATTATGTTTCCTCCTTGAATGGAAAAGTGTCTTAAAGGGATCTTGGAAAAAAGATCATCTGTGATCTGAAAGTTCCCGTGACTCATCTGAAAATTCGATTTTCCACTACCACAGAAAACCAGTGGGTTATCTTTCTGGTGAATGATCATAAGATCTTTGTATCTCAATTTAAAACCACTTGACGTTATTTCCATTTGCATAGTCTCACATCCCTAATTTCACAGAAGATCAAAGGAAACAGTTTTTATTTCCGTCATCTCTTCTATTGCGAATCTTATTCCTTCTCTACCAATTCCGCTGTCCTTGTAACCACCATAAGGCATAAAATCTGCTCTAAATCTTGGACCTTCGTTTATCATGACGCCTCCAAACTCCAATTCCTTTATAGCTTTGAAGGCTTCTTGAAGATCTTTGGTGAATACACCCACTTGAAGTCCATACCTTGTAGAATTAGCTTCTTCTATAGCTTCATCAAAGGTTTCAAAGGGATTAACCGCAATGGCGGGCCCGAAAAGTTCATCTGTCATAATTTTGGTGTTCTTTGGCACATTAGTGAGAACGGTCGGTTCTATCAAATTTTTGTTTCTACCACCTCCTGTAAGGAGTTTTCCACCTTTCATGACTGCTTCATCTATCCATTGGATGATTCTGTCTGCATTGGATCGATCTACAACTGGACCCATATGAGTTTCTTCGGAAGAAGGATCTCCAAATCTGATCTTGCTTACTTCGTTGTACAATCTGTCAAGAAAGTCTTGATATATCTCTTTGTGAACATAGACTCTCTGAACTGATATACAGACCTGTCCGGCGATTGAAAAGCCACCGCTTACAGCAGCCTTTACAGCTTTTGAAAGATCGGCAGTTTTAGAGACAATCATTGGAGAGTTTGAGCCAAGTTCAAAACACAGTTTCTTGATTCCTGCAGCCTTGGCTATGACTTCACCTGTGCTGACACTCCCAGTGAAACTGACTATTCTGACTCTTTTGTCTTGTACGAGCATCAAACCGATCTTACTTCCTGAGCCAGTTACAACACTCAAGGCTTCTGGAGGCATCCCGGCTTCCAGCAAGATTTCTCCCAGGATAATGGCGTTCAACGGCGTTTTGGACGCCGGTTTGACTATGACAGAATTTCCTGCAGCAATTGCAGGTGCAACTTTGTGTGCACAAAGGGCTAAGGGTACATTGAACGGAACGATCGCAACGACTACGCCCGATGGTTCGCGAAGGAAATAACCAATCTTCGTTTCGGAGGTAATGGATGAATCAAAAGGTAAGGTTTCACCGTGAATTCTCTTCGATTCCTCTGCGGCGTACTTGAATATCTCTACGGTTCTTTCAACCTCAGCTCGGGCTTCTCTGATGGTTTTGCCTACCTCTTTTACCAATATATTCGTCATCTCATCTTTCCTTTTCAAAAGAATTTTTGATGTTTTTTCAAGTATTTCAGATCTTTTCCAAGCAGGCATTTGTTTCATCAGTCGTGCACCATTGACTGATTCCTTCAGTGCGGTTTCTACGTCTTCTTCACTTGCCTGTGGTACGGTATCAACAACGGTTTCATCGTAGGGATAGAGAACTTCGATTTTCTGGGGTCTGTCGGTCCAGCGGCCGGCTATAATCATCTTCATCGTTTATCACCTCATGCGCTCCTGAAAAGTTTTGTCAAAACGAATTCATTGTGCCTCAGTATCTCTGCTTTTACAAGTCGTCCATTGGCTGTCTCGACGACCCTGTTCCAAAGTATCTCTGCCGCTTGATCAAGGTTTATATCACCTCTGAGCAAGGCAGAGACATCTACATCTATGTGTTCCTTCATTGACTGAACGGTTTTGGGATTCGCCGTTATTTTCACAACGGGAACGATGGGATTTCCTATGGGGTTTCCTTGACCCGTTGGGAACAGATGAATAACAGCACCGGCTGAAGCGAACAATGTGACTGCTTCGGCTGCTGCCGAAGAGGTATTCATGAAGTGAAGGCCCTTACCTGGAGCCGGCTCAGCAAAATCGAGTGCACTATCAATCATGGCACTCCCAATTTTTTGTATATTTCCCAGTGCCTTTTCTTCTATGGTACTAAGTCCTCCTGCAATATTTCCTTGGGTTGGTTGCGAACCAAGGAGATCTACACCCTTTGACTTGACCAATTCTTGATAATCTTCAAACATTTTCAAGAACTTTTCTTTTTCAGTCTCGTCTTTGAACCGTGAGGCTACTATGTGTTCTGCACCTGTTAACTCCGTTGTCTCGCCAAAAAGAACTGTTCCACCTATTTGTAGGAATTTTTCTGTGAACCTACCAACAGCTTTGTTTGCTCCTAAACCAGACGTTGTGTCAGATTCGCCACACTTGAGACTGATAGTCAGTTCGCTTATATCAACAGGTTCTCTTTTCAAGTTTGTCGTATCTTCAACAAATTTTACAGCCGTTCTTGCTACTTTCTCTATTGTTTTGATTTGACCATTTCCCTCGACCCAGAAAGCTTCAACGGGTTTGCCAGTTTTGGCTATTTCATCTGCTATCTTGTGGGTCCAGTTTGGTTCAATTCCAACAACAATAGCGGCGGCCACATTAGGATTTTTCCCAGTTCCTATCATTGTTTTGAAAAACAATTCCAAGTCCTCTCCAAACTGCAACCTTCCATAAGGATGAGGTATTGCTAAAGTTCCGTTGACAATTTTCTCAACGGCTTCCACAACGGCATTGGATATATCATCAACGGGAATCAAAAGGACATAATTTCTTACCCCAACTAGTCCATTTTCTCTTCTGTAGGCTATGATCTGTTTTTCCATATTCTCACCCCCATTTCAGACTCTTTATATTATGGATGTGAACGTGCTCACCCATTCTGATGTCTTTAGTAGCCACTCCTATTGTTTCACCGTACTCGATCACCTTTTCGCCGCCTTTTATATCTCTCAAGGCTATCTTATGTCCAAGTGGTATATCTTCGAGAACTTCAATTTGATAGTTAAAATCTTTATCAACTGTCCAGCCCTGTGCTACGATACCCTTCTTTAAATCTGTTGTAGCCACACCAACATAATCTCCCTTATTGTGGACTAAGAAATCGACCATGCAAATCCCTCCTCATTTGTAAATTGAGTCCCACGAGTCTGAAAAGATCTTTAACCCCATCTCGGTGTAAGGATTTTCAAAGGCTTTCTTGTAAAGATCAAAGGAACAAGTGACTATATCGGCTCCGCAAAGGGCGGCATCTGCAATATGTCTGATGGATCTTGTAGCGGCCACTAAGATTTTGGAATCATAATGGTAATTCTTTATTGCCTTCACAATCGTTGATATGAAATTTGGATCAATATCACCTCTTTCTTCCTTCCACCCGACAAATGGACTGATATAAAAGGCTCCCAATTTGGCAGCTTGGAGCGCTTGTACAAGGTTGAATACCAAAGTCACGTTAACCTTCACACCTTCCTGTTTGAGTTTCATAAGTGCTTCAAACCCAGCTTCCGTTGCCGGGATTTTTATGACAAAGTTCTCTCCAAGCTTAGAGAGTTTCACGGCCTCTTGGAATATTTCTTCAGATTCCTTTAGATGGGGATTTACCTCTAAACTCACGGTGAAATCTGAAGATGGTATCAAATTCATTATCTTCTGTGCAAATTCTTCCACCTTCATTCCAGCGTTCATTAGGTGTCGTGGGTTGGTTGTAACACCATCGATCTTCCATCTTGTCATGGCGTATTCGATCTCATCAAGCTTTGCACTATCAAGGAAAAACAGCACTTTTATCACTCCCTCTCAACCTTTTAATCCACCAGCAGATAAACCCTTTATAATGTACTTTTGTAAACTCAAGGTGATCGCAAAAACTGGTATTAACATCACCGTTCCGGCTGCCGAAAGCTGACCCCAAAGCGGTGCATACTGACCCAAAAAGGCATTCACCGTTATTGGTGCTGTTTTTGCTCTTGAACTGGTTAGAATTAAAGCGTAAATAAACTCATTCCAGGACATCAAAAATCCCAAAACGGCAGCCACTACAATGCCAGCCGATGCGAGTGGTAAAAAAATTCTCCAATAGATGCCAAAACCTTTGCAACCATCGATCTTTGCTGCTTCTTCGTAATCTTTCGGTATGGAGGAAAAGAAGGGCAGTAGCAATGCCACAATGTACGGTAGGTTAAAACTCACATGTGCCAGTGATAGACCGTAGATAGTATCGTTCAAAGAAAAAACTCTGAAAAGCATATAGAAAGGCAGGACCATAGTTATCTGGGGAATCATTCTGAGCATTAGAATAATCATGATAACAAGGTTGTTGATCCTGAATTGGAATCTAACAAGCCCAAAGGCCATCATGGAGCCAAAAAATACGGAAACAACCGTTGAGAGAAGTGCCACAAGAAATGAATTTTTTAACGAATTGATGAAATTCTTGTTCTCAAATATGAGTTCATAGCTTCTAAACGTTGGTTTGAAATAAAAGGGGTTCTTACTCCAAATGTCGATGTCTCTTTTGAAACTGTTGAAGACAACAATCATGATTGGAAAGAGTTGAACCATAACTATGAATAGAGCAACGGCAAAGATTATCCAGTGAAGGATTTTCTTTCTCACACAATGTCACTCCTCAAACCTTTTTTGACAACAAAGTAAGAAAGACCAAGAGAAATGATCAAAAGAAAGATGGCTATAGAAGAGGCATAAGATATCTTTCCAAATTCAAAAGCTTGTTTATGTATGTACAAAGATAAAAGCATTGTGGCATTGGATGGCCCACCGTAGGTCATCACGTAGACCTCTGAAAAGATTCTAAGTGCGTCTATCAATCTCAGCAAAAATGCCATGGCTATAACTGGTTTCAAACATGGAATTATCACATAGTACAACTTTTGCCAAAATCTTGCTCCATCTATTTGCGCCGCTTCTAAGTACTCCTTAGACATAGAAGAGAGCCCCGCGTAGATTATCATAAAGATGAAGGGCCACATTCTCCATATATCCTGTAACAAGATAGCCAAGTA
>JBKBIU010000117.1:0-5075 GCA_046294065.1 Pseudothermotoga sp. | reverse complement strand
CAGAATCAGCTGGCTTCATGAAGAATGGTGATTTACCAAGGGCATCGAGAGCATATCTTGCTGATGCTGTTGGGACCTCTGTTGGTGCTGCTTTTGGTACTTCTACAGTTACAACGTATATAGAAAGCAGCGCAGGTATAGCCGAAGGCGGTAGGACAGGTCTAACGGCCGTCGTAGTTGCTATCTTAATGCTCTTGATGCTTTTCTTTTCTCCCCTTGCTTTAACCGTACCATCAGCTGCAACTGCACCAGCATTAGTTTTTGTTGGTGTTCTCATGATTAAGACGCTCAAGAAAATCAACTGGGATGACGTCAGCGAAGCAGTACCGGCTTTCATCACCTTGCTCATGATGCCTTTGACCTATTCCATCGCCAACGGTATAGCCTTAGGGATCATCACCTATCCTATCGTTAAACTTTTCAGCAAAAAAGCAGGGCAAGTACATTGGTTAACATGGATTCTTGCCCTTTTATTTGTCATGTATTTGATATTTTTGAGAGAATGAAAGCGGGCTCATCCCGCTTTCATTTTAGTGATAGAGACCTTTCACGATGACCAGTAAGATATCCTACGACAATTTCATTCAGTTTTGGAAACCTTCCTACATCGGCTTTAGTTTTCACAAGTACACTTGAACCAACCAAGCCTATCACATCTGATGCCGCCAAACTCTCACCTCTGTTGATTATTCTGTGATTCTCTTTGGCATTATCTATGGAGTCTGAGTAAATCATCCTCCCTTCCTTTATTATTCCAAAATGTGTGGCATATTCTTCAATTTCGAATATCTCATGTGAGGAGATGAGTATTGTTTTACCTGAATTGGCAGATTCTTTCAATACATTCATTATCTCAAGTCTTATTGTGGGGTCGAGATGCTGGGTAGGTTCGTCAAGTATCAACAATTCAGCTTGACTTGCTACACAGAGACCAACAAAGAAAATGGTTTTCATCCCTATCGAATATGATTCAACCTTCTGAGAGAGGTCAAAACCATATCTTGCGATGAAATTTGAAAATGTTCTTTCATCCCATTTTGGATAAAGTCTGGACCAGAGTTGTAAGTAGTCTGTTGCTGTGAAATTTCGAAAAACAGATCTTTCCTCAGGAACAACAGCTATCCTTTCCTTTATGTGGAGCTCGTTCGTACTATTACATTTCTCGCCAAAGAGTTCTACTAGACCTCCATCAGCTCTTAGAGCGCCAGTTAAACATCTTATCGTTGTTGTCTTGCCTGCTCCATTTGGACCTACCAATGCGAATACAGTTCCATCCTCTACTGTGAAGGAAATGTCACTCAACACTTGTTTGTTACCCAATTGTTTTCTGAGATGCTCTACACGAATCATCTTTCACCACCTCTTTGTGTAAACAGCTTGTATGCAATGTAGACCAAAACAGCAGCGAAAATGAATGAAGCTAAGATATTTGCTTGATATATGGGACTTACTAACTTGTAAGGATTGAATGTTGGACCAAGGCGACTTGACCCAATACCTCCCAGTACGAGGTCGATCAACCAGAACAAAAAAGCCGCACCATAGGGATCAAATCCAACGCTTACGGAAGATATTACTACTCCAAAATAACAGGACAAAAAGACGACTGACTTTAAAAGTATCAACCAAGAATCTATCGATCGATCGGCAAAAGGTAATCCAACAAAGAATGTCACTAAGATTAATGATAAGAGAAATAGATATTCCATCCAGAATAACTGTCTTCTAGTCAAAGGAAGAAAGGTCATCAAATCTAGCCTTTTGTGTCTTATGTCAGATGTAAGCGAAAAGAGTGTTATGAAGAAAACTCCAAATGCCTTTGTACCAAAAGTTGGAAAGAGCATCACGACAAGAAAGAAAACCATACTTGAATACTTTTCAAGCAATTGCTTTCTTACATACACATCAAAGTTTTTCATTTTTCCACACCTCCTCGATTAATAACAACGAAGTGTACAGATCGAGTCCTTTTGATTTCAGATCACCTACCAGCCTTTTGATTTCTTGTGTGATCTGTGGATCAACTGAAATATTCTTAGCGACAAAATATCCGATACCTTGTTCTGACATCAGAATCCCCTCGCTCTTCAATTTGTCGAGTGCCTTGAGAATGGTATTCACATTGACATCGAAAATGATTTCAAGTTCCCTTACGGGTGGCAGTTGTGATTCGGCTTTGAGGTTGCCGAGTAATATTTCTGATTTGATTTGATTCATGATCTGAAGATAGGCAGGAATACCGTTGTGTTTATCTACTCTCCTGAGCATTCGGATCACTCTCTCACTATTTTGACGCCAGAACTATCAATGCGAATATCTGCCTTTGATTGATTTCTCAGTGTGATCTTTCCACCAGTCCCGTCAACCTTAAGATAGAAATCATTATGACCAGCATAAGTAACGATTCCATTCACTCCTGTTCCATCTATGGAAAGAGATTTGCCAGAGGGAATTGTCATACCAACTGAGATACCTGTTCCGTCTATTCTGATCGTTTCAAATTTGAATTCACCTTTTAAATTGACTCCTATTCCTTCTACGTAGAGCGATTTCCCATGCAATTCACCACTCAGATTCACACCAGTCCCTCTCAATGTCAAACGATCCGCACCAATCTCGCCATTGATATTTATCGCTGTTCCATCGACATCAATCGAATCTATTTGGCAATCTCCACTGAGAGAAATGGCTACAGCATCAATCTTTAAATCTCTCAGCACAGTGGTGCCAAGTTCGATGATATACTTTCTGTTTGAGTAGTTGGTTGTGATTCTGACCTCATCTTCCGATATCTTCACATCCAATTCATCGGCCAGTCGCATCGTATTCGAATCGATAAAGCGTATATCCACACTCAAGTCACCTTCAATAACCACTCTTGGTTTTACATCGATAGTTCTCGATGGTACAACTTCTTTCGATAGACTCACAAAGGGTAGGTTGAAGACGAGATCAGAGTAACTGTTGATGGCGGCAGGGAGTAGGAAAATCACGATTGCTAGTACCACAAAACCGGCCATATGCCTCACGTAATTTTTGAATGTGAAAGCCAGGATCATGATAGCAACGAAAGCGAACACAATCTTTAGAGGAACGAATGGTGATAACCAACCAAGGATACCCAAAATCGCTACAATCAGCGATGCTTGAAAAAATTTTGACTGCCTGATCCATTCCATAATGACACCTCCAGTACTATAGTGTTCTATTTATATATAACACTATTTTGGTATAACTTTGTTATCTATCGGTAACGCTTTCTTATATTTTTTGTTAATCGCTCAGGGTCTAAAGATTCTCTTGATCAGGCAGTGGTCTTGTGATATCATAGGTGTGGTAATTCTGCCGAGGTGGCGGAAATGGCAGACGCGCATGACTCAGGATCATGTGGGTTTCCCCCGTGCGGGTTCAAGTCCCGCCCTCGGCACCAAATCAGGCCGCAAAGTCGGCCTTAAAATTTTGCAATGGAGGCTTCTGATTGGAGAGAGTCAACCTTTTCACCCTACCTATCACAGTTGCGGAAAGAGAGGAACTCGTCAATTTACTCGCCGAACGAATATCGAGTAGAATGAAAACTTTCGTTGTCACAGCAAATGCTTCGATTGTGGTTAAAGCTGTCGAAGACAGTACCTACAGAGGAGCACTTCAGAAGGCTGATTTGATCTTTCCCGATGGCATTGGCGTTGTTTGGGCAATTAAGAAAATACACGGAAAGCGGGCACAAAGGATAACTGGCATAGACACGATGGTCGAACTTTGTAGAATCGCAGAACACCGTCAATGGAAGGTTTTTTTACTGGGAGCTAAGCCACAGGTCGTCACACAAGCAGCGGAAAACCTGAATAAGCGATTTGGAAAGATCGTTTGTGGATATCACCATGGCTATTTCACTGGTGATGAGCCGATCGATCTGATAAACAAAAGTGGTGCTGACATCGTTTTTGTCGGTATGGGAGTACCAAAACAAGAGTTATGGATCAGTGAGAATTTCTCAAAGACAAATGCCATCTTTGCAATGGGTGTTGGAGGTTCTTTTGATGTCATATCTGGTTTCAAAAAACGAGCACCCAGATTTGTTCAAAGCCTTCATCTTGAGTGGTTCTACAGATTTCTTCAGTCACCACTTGATAAAAAGAACGTGCCAAGAGATGTTCTAAAGTTCATAAGAATTGTTCTTTCTAATCACTGATTTGATTTGACCATGAAAAGAATCATTATGACTGAAAGTAGTTCCATCAGCACCGAGAAAACCACCAGTGCAACGAGAGATCTATCGTACAAGATACCCATCAAAAAACTACCAAGAAACCAAGCAAGACCGAAAATTGTGTTGAAAATTCCATAGGCTGTACCTCGCTTTTCGATGGATATGAGATTTGCAACAACAGCCTTTAGTATGGATTCCTGAGCGCCAATTCCTATGCCCCATAAGCATACACCAAGAATTATCACAAACGAATTTTTAGTTAGGAAAACAAGCGGCGCGAAAAAAGCACTTAACGATGAGGAAATTATTAAAACTATTAGACCTCGCCTATCGAAAAGTTTTCCAAATACAAGTGCCGCAACAGCATCAGTACCCATTGCTATCGAATAGAACAGAGGAATCAAGGAAGCACTGACTACATTAATCTTGTTAAAATGATAGGCTATCAAAGGAAAATCCGCAAAACCAGCGGCTATGAATGAGATTGCAGCAAGATACCAGGCGAAACTTTTCGTAACTAACTTCTTTGTTTTCACAGATGGTGTCTTTTCAAAATCACTAGGTGTTGGGAAAAGAATACGAGCTATTGTCAGTAACAAAAGTGAGATTATTGCAGGAACAAGCAGTAATGACAGAGAAAATTTATATCTTAAAAGTTCATCACCGTTTTTCAAAGCTATAGCTATCGCCAAAAAAATTGGACCTGCCACTGCACCAATTTGGTCTAAAGCCTCATGCAAACCAAATCCAAAGCCCGCCCCAACTTGCTTCGCTGCAAAAGACATCATGGTATCTTTTGCAGGTTTCCTAGTTGCCTTGCCAAATCTTTCAGCTATCAACAGTAAGACTACTAATTGCCACTTCCCGA
>JBKBIU010000116.1:0-5076 GCA_046294065.1 Pseudothermotoga sp. | reverse complement strand
CCGGCGATGGTTTGATTTGAAGATAGGGTATTTTCAGCCTTCAGAACTTGCAAAGATGTGTGTAATTCTTATCACTGCCACAATGTTGATGAAAGTTTCAACAAAACGCATATTTTTCTCGCTTCTAGCTGTTGGCATACTT
The DNA here is from genome assembly GCA_046294065.1 of Pseudothermotoga sp. Classification (GTDB taxonomy): domain Bacteria; phylum Thermotogota; class Thermotogae; order Thermotogales; family DSM-5069; genus Pseudothermotoga_B. Next base: position 4,934 of record JBKBIU010000116.1, on the reverse strand, counting down.
GCCATACTTGTCGCGATCGAGCCAGATCTTGGCACAGCAATACTGCTGATTATGTTGTGGTTTACAATAATTTTTTGCTCAAGAGTTTCCATGAAGCTTATTCTTACAATCTTGATTTTTTTCGTTGCACTGATGACATTATTATATTTCTTTGGTCTCAAAGACTATCAAAGAGAAAGGATTTCCTCATTTCTTTCTCCCTCAATGTATAGGCAGAGCAGTGCTTACAATGTTATCCAATCTCTTCATACAATTGGCTCTGGAGGCTTATTGGGCAGAGGTTATCTGAAAGGTCCTTCGACCACTTGGAGATATGTACCAAAAAATCATACAGATTTCATAATGTCTGTCATTGGTGAAGAATTCGGTTTTTTGGGCATGAGTATCTGTGTGGTGTTGTATGCTTTGTTGACTTTCAGGATAGCCAATGCCATAAGACTTGCAAAGAATGAGTTTTGGCAACTGGTAGATGTCGGTGTTATGGCTGTCTTTGTTTTACAGGTATTTGTGAACATAGGTATGACTATGGGATTGATACCAGTTACTGGTGTCCCTCTACCTTTCATAAGTTATGGAGGTTCTTCGACTCTTTTCTTTTGTATACAGCTTGGGATAGTCGAAAAATCCTATGCAGTAGGTAAAGCTGGCAAGGAAATAATGGAAGGAGGTCAACTGTGGTAAGAAAAAAGAGTGAATTTTTGGTGAGTTTCCTTGTTTTCTTGTTCATTGTTGCTTTGATCAGTGGCCTTGCTCTGTCTGCATTTTCGTTCTTGTACTACGTCAGGCAAAGAAAGCATCAAGAAGCATTATTTGAAAGTCTCAACAAGAAGATGAGTACTTTGAGTGAAAGAATATCGAGATTGGAAAGCTCTTTAGGTCCAAACTCAACAATTGACAAATATATTTCTGCTGCGAACTTTCTTTCAAACACAGCTACAGATCTGGAAAGAATTATTGAAGAGATATATGATGATCCAACAACGGGTTATATAAGAATTTTTGTGATGGGTCAAGAAAATGTTTGGGTCACTTTCAGGAAGGGAGATACTGTCTATTTTTCAAGGGAACTCAAGCCGGGATTAGCACCATACAAATTCTACTATTTCAAAGGTCCGTCTATTCAAACACAGTATGCTATTCAAATTCCTAAGGACTGTACAGTCGTTCTGGGGAAACCCGGTATGGTGTGTTTCTTGGTTTATGGTGTAGGAACAAAACAACACCCAACAAAAATAGTTACCTGGAAAGATGCGAGGGTGAACAATTTGGAAACAGACTTTTCCTTATACATACCAAAGTGATCCACATCTGTCACTAATTGCACGACAGAGCAAAAAGCTTTGTCTGCAAATTATATATTTCCCTATAATGACTAAAAGAGACCTGTGTCCTCTGTATACCTCACCAATAAAAGATGAGAAATTTCAAGCAACGCTAAGAAAAAAAGAGAAATTGCATGTTAAAGAGTATTCATCGTGTTCTTTTGAAAGATAGAGGAGTTGATTCCCTTTGACTTCGTGGTATCAACTTTGATATGTTAGTTGCAGGATGCAATCAACTAAACGGAGGTGAACTTGTGATCAACCCACTTCAGCATAGAATACTCAAATCACTCAGCACGAGTCCTTCAACTGCGCAGAGTATTGGAAATGAACTTGGTGTTGACGAGTCAACGATGTCTAGAAATCTTAGATTTCTCTTGGAGTGCGGCATTGTCATTGTCAAAGACTACTTGCCTGCAAGCAGTTCTGGTGGTCGAAAATCCCGATTATTATCACTGAATCCGGAATGGTTGAAAATAATCGGTTTGTCCATAGAACAGGGAGAAATTTGTTTAGTCCGGGTTGATTTCACTGCCCGTCAGTACTCAGCTCAAAAGACGACGGTAAACGTAAGTTCTGAAAATTTTGAAAGGATACTCTATGAAATAATCAACGCGAACAAAGATTCCAATGCTGTTTCCATCGCGGTGCCTGGCCTGATAGACTCATCAAAGGGTCAGATTATCTTTTCTCAGGCACTGTGCCTTAGAGATTGCTCCGTCAATCGGCTTACAGGAATGCCGTCGATGATCTTAAACGATGCAAACGCGGCAGCTGCATGCTATTTGAACGATGCGAGAAATATTGTGTACTTTCTTTTCACGATTCCATACGATCTCTCAAAACCGGTTGGCCTCGGTGCAGGGATAGTGATCAACGGTTCACTATACGAAGGAAGCAACAATTCTGCGGGTGAGCTTGGGGAAGGCGTACCACTGACTGGCTTGCAGGGACTGACCATTGAAGATTTAGAGAGGAATAGAAAAGTGCTGTTGAGAGATCAAGAAACTCTCGATGAATTCAAGCAACACATATCTTTCAAAATAGCCACTGCGGTGAACTTCGTTGATCCCGAGCTTTTCATCCTTGGTGGCGATTTCTACTTGCTTGATAATACGATCATTCAAGACATCATCAACAGAGTGGAAAAACAAGTCACGTTGAGAAGAATCAAGAAGATCAATTGGGAACTTGACAAGAATGGTTCAAAGACAGTCGCCTTTGGGTCTGTAATAGCTTTTCTTAAGAGATTTTTCAATGATTTTGATTTTGCCAACTTTGTCATACAGAACAGAGGGTGTTGACGATGAAAGAACTTGAAAAATTGTTCTTCTGTGGTGTATCGAACCTTGAAGAGTACAACTATCTGAACAACAAAGATGCTGGTGGTGTACTTCTGTATCCAAAGATCTTCGAAGACCCATCTGAATTCTTTGAAATAATCTACAGGACTGAAGGAAAAAACATTCTGTTGTCGACAGATCACGAGGGCGGACAGATCGAAGTAATTCCATTCGTTCCCCCATCGCCTGGTAATCTTTTGCTTGGTAGACTTGAGCCCTCTTATGTGCAAAATTATTGCACTATGGCTGGAAAGTTCATGAAAGACCTTGGAATAAACACGGTCTTTGCACCGGTCTTGGATTTGTTGTTTTTCGAAACGAATCCAGTGATTGGTTACAGAAGTTATGGAAGTGACCCACAAGTGGTGGCACAAATGGGAAGGGCAGCGATTCATGGATACAGAAGGGCTGGTTTATATTCCTGTGCAAAACACTTTCCTGGTCACGGCAGGAGTTGCCAGGATAGTCACGAAGACTTGAGCGTGGTCAATGCCTCTCTGGATGAACTTGAAAGCGATCTTTATCCATTCAAAGTAGCAATTCAGAACGATGTCGATTCTATAATGCTTTCACATGTCATCTACAAAGCAATCGATGACAAACCTGCCTCTATTTCTGAAAAGATAATAAAACAACTCCTCAGAGAAGAACTGGGATATGACGGACTCATTCTAAGCGATGCGGTTGAGATGAAAGGCCTATCGAACAAATATAGCCCTTTAGATGTGGTGACTGACTTCTTCAACGCTTCTGGGGACATGCTGATCCTTTCAGATCCAAGAAATCTAAAGACCTACTCAGAAACTCTTGAGAATGTTTTGGCTTGCGGAAGAGTTTCTAAGTCCTTTGTAAATAGGAGCATTGAAAGAATCGGTCGTCTCAGCAAAAGAGTAGAGAGCAATATTACTTCAATTTTTGAAGCGATTCAAAAAGCTGTGGTCTTCAATGTCAAAAAGTCTAATTGTAAATCTGTAGCTCTTGTTCTCCCTAATTGGGTTTTGTACACAAAAGCAGATGTGTCATCCTCATATATCCCAGTCATTACAACGCAAGCGAGAAAAACTTTGGGCGCTGAGGTAATTCGTTTCAATCAGATTGATTCTGTCCATGAGAGTGAAACTGTAGTGGATTTGATAATAGATCTGACCCCTGAAGAAGTTGTTCTACACAGAAAACTTTCCGAGAAATTCAAAGTAATTTACGTAATCACTCGTAATCCGCATTTAGCAGAGAATTTTATAGACAAAGATCATGTCATCACCTATTCCTTAACACCGTTGGTGATGGGATTGGTCTTCAGGCGATTGTCACAAATCCTAACAAGGGGGTGAGTCTCCATGATGAGAAAGGTTCTCTTTGCGGTCTTGTTAGTTGCTGCTGTGATGAGTTTTGCAAAAACCAGACTTGTTTTCTGGCAGTTCATGATGGACGATGCTTTGGCAAAGGAAGTCCTCGTTGGTTTTTCGAAAGAATTTCCGGACGTTGAAGTTGAAGTGGTTCAACTTTCTTGGTCCACAGGATTTGACAAGATCGTAACTGCTATAGCAGCCGGTGCGGCACCAGATGTGGTGGAACTTGGGAACACTTGGGTAGCCAGTTTTGCTTCACAGGGGGTACTTCGAGAAGTTCAACCAGAGGATCTTGCAAAGTACAGAAACTTCCCGGGCATGAACAGTGCCGAGTACATGGGCAAGTACTATGGATATCCATGGTTACTCGGCACCAGAGCGATGTTTTACAACGTTGACCTACTAATGAAAGCTGGTCTTGATCCAGATGATCCACCAAAGACATGGTCAGAATTGCTCAACGCCGTAAAGAAGATTTCAGCCTTGCCAGGTGTGTATGGGATAGGATTGCCAGCAGGTGAGGTCTACAGTCCGTGGCAGGAGTGGTTCTTGCTTGCGCTGTGGGGTAATGGTGGGGATGTTCTATCTAAAGATCTGAAAACAGCAGTGTTGGCTTCAGATCAAAACAGGGAAACGGCACGATTCTACCAAGAATTATCAAGATATGCATTGAAGAGTAAACAGAAAGACCTTGGGGAGGCATTCGGTGAAGGTAGAGTCGGTTTTCTTGTGAGCGGTGCTTGGTCTATAGGAACTTTGGCACAATCCTACCCAAATCTGAACTATGGTGTTTGTTTGATACCTAAACCAGATAAACCAGAAGGTATTCATGCGTCTTTCTTGGGTGGTGAGATATTAGCCATACCGACGCAGACAAAAAACTTGGACGCGGCAAGAAAATTGATAAACTATCTTATGAG
>JBKBIU010000115.1:0-5151 GCA_046294065.1 Pseudothermotoga sp. | reverse complement strand
TTTTTTCTGAGATTTGAAACTAAACTTGTTGGTGCTACTGCAATGGTAATCAACAACATAAACAGGAGTACAACACAAATTGGAAAGGATAAAGAGGTAAACTATGTACCTGTGAAAACCAAGATCGATGAACTCAATGAATTGCAGGAATCTGTCGTAAAACTTCTTGAAATAGACAGAGCTTCGCAAGTTGAAATGCATGCCATGATGAACAGTTTGCAGGATACAGTGAATGAACTTGAAGAGATGCAGAGAGTCCTTCAAGAAAGGAACACACAGATAATATCCACTCTTGCAGAAGCCATTGAAATAAAAGATACAACTACATTTGGTCATTCTGGTAGGGTCGTCAGCCTTGCACTTGATTTGGCAAAAGAACTTGGTATAACAGATCCTGCAGATCTGGAGGCAATAAAATTTGGTGCATTATTACACGACGTGGGAAAGATAGGGATACCGGAGCACATACTTAACAAACCTGGCAGGCTCACTTTTGACGAATTCGAAATAATGAAAAAACATCCCATCTACGGCGAGAAGATCATCAAAAATATCTCTGGCTGGGACTTGGTAGCAGATGTCGTCAGACATCATCATGAAAATATAGATGGGTCAGGTTATCCTGACGGATTAACAGGTGATCAAATCAGTGTCAGAGCACAAATAGTTTCTTTGGTTGATGTTTTCACAGCGCTCATTGAAGAAAGACCTTACAGGCCCGCTATGAGTTTAGATGAAGCATTAAGGATCATTGAAAGAGAAATGATCGGAGTAAAATTTCATCCCAATCTCTATAAGGCATTTTTGAATGTTATAAAAAGAAGGCTCTCAGACTTTGGAATGTGAAGATCATTATTTGCAAAATAGGACTTTCCGTGCTAATATTCTAAAGAGGGGGCGAACGGTTTCGACGGGTTTGAGATCCCCCAGGAAGCGAGTCGAGGTCTTCACCACCTCGTTAAAAAGGTGAAACAACAAATAAGTGCCAACGAAGAACTTGCACTTGCTGCTTAATAGATAAGCAGCCGTTCCTTCCGGGTTTGACTGGTGCTCGGATAGGAGCGTGAGATAACCAGTCTATCATCGGAAAATCTGCCTTCCGTTTTCCGATGAGAATTACAGGAAGGATATAGCTTGCGAAACCTGCCTGTGGGTGTCGCAGGCTGAATTCAAAACGCAGGCTGCACTCGGAGACGCCTGGGGGTACTCACTCTCGGACGGGGGTTCAATTCCCCCCGCCTCCACCAGAATTATTCATACCTGAGTGCCTCAACAGGGTTGAGTTTTGAGGCCTTCATAGCTGGAAAAACACCGAAAAACACACCAACAGCTATTGAAACTGATACAGCTATCAATATAACGATGGGTGTGACAGCAGTTTGAATAGAGCCTATGAGTGCTATTGCTCTTGAAAGAAGAATGCCAACTCCCACACCAATGACTCCAGCGACCAATGTGAGAATGACCGACTCGAGTAAAAACTGTGTGAGGATATGTCTTCGATTTGCACCGACGGCTTTTCTGACACCAATTTCTCTTGTTCTCTCTGTCACCGTGACAAGCATTATGTTCATTATTCCTATTCCTCCAACTAACAACGATATACCAGCTATGCTGCCGAGCATAAAGCTCAGAAGTGCCATGGTCTGATTGATTGTTTGTAACATCGCTTCCTGACTGACTATTCTATATTTATCTTCGTTTTGAAACTTAGAGTATAGGACAGCGTCGATCTCAGAAACTGCCTGAGGTGCAACTTCTTCTGAGTAAGCCTGTGCGATTATTGAAGAAACGTAACTACGTCTGAACAATCGATTTTCTGCAGCAGAAAATGGAACCAATATGGATCTATCAGGATTTAAAAAGAGCAAGGTCCCGCTCTTTTCCAGAACACCTATTATCCTGTAGTTCTGCCTGATTGATTGACTCGTTATTCTTATAGTTTTTCCTAATGCATCACCATCGGGAAAAAGCGTATCGGCTATCTCTTTTCCGATCACTGCAACTCGTCTCCTACTATTTTCGTCCTCTTGTGTAAAATACTCGCCTTCTTGTAGATTTAGATTCATCATATTGAAGACTTGAGGATAAACTGCCAATACTGTAGTCATCGTGTTCTGCCGCTCATACTGAACCACAAAATTACCTTGTTGCATTGGTGTCACGTACACAACAGAAGGACATAACTGCTGAATTTTCTGGGCATCATCTTTTGTTAATAAATCTGAAAGACTGGTTGATATACGCCCTCCACCACCTCTTGTGAAACCCGGAGAGACCATGATCAAGTTCGAACCAATCGCCGATAGGTTCCGTTTTATACTCTGACTTGTACCTTCCGCTACGGAAACGACTGCTATTACAGCAGCAACACCTATGATTATCCCTATCATAGACAGAACAGTTCTGAGCTTATTCGCTGCAATCGATCTGAAGGCTTCTTTAAGCATTTCTAACACTTGTTCTCACCTCTTGAGATACAATCCTTCCGTCTCTCATGTGAATCACTCTTTCGCCGTTTGCAGCCACCTCAGGATCGTGTGTTACGACTATTATGGTCAAACCATCTGAATGCAGATCTGAAAAAATCTTGAGTATTTCTTCTCCGCTTTTGCTGTCTAAATTACCTGTTGGTTCGTCGGCAAAGATGATCTGTGGTTGGTTCGCAAGTGCTCTTGCTATAGCTACTCTTTGCATCTGTCCTCCTGAAAGTTGTGTGGGTTTGTGTTCCATACGGTCTTTTAGTCCGACCATAGTCAGCAGTTCTTTCGCTCTCTTATGTCTGATCGCCCTCGGTACACCTGCATATATCATGGGAAGCTCGACATTCTCAAGCGCCGTCAAGCGTGGTAAAAGATTGAACTGTTGGAAGACAAAGCCAATCATTTTATTTCTCACTCTGGCAAGATCCCTGTCATTGAGCTTTGAAACACACTTACCTGCTAAATAGATTTCACCAGAATCTGGTTTATCAAGACACCCCATCAAATGCATCAGTGTAGTTTTTCCACTGCCAGATGGACCCATGATTATGAGATACTCTCCATTGAATACATTCAAGGTTACACCATCTACAGCTTTGACAATATTATCACCCATTCTGTATGTCTTTCTCACATTTTCAAGATTTATGATGTCCATTGCTCACACCCACTCTCTCATCTACGGGGTAATCCTGAAGGATTGTTGAACGGAATCGGCATTCCTCCTTGAGCACCACCAGCTGACGAAGATGAACCAACTCGACTGACGATGATGACTTCTCCTTCTTTCAGCCCATCTAAAATTTCATAGCCAATTGAGAATCTTTCTCCTACGGTTACTTGCCTTTTTTCTGTCGCGTTTCCATTTTTCACCGTAACATAAGCCTTGCCCGATTCATAACTAATCGCACCAGTTGGAACAACGATTACATTTGTTTTGTTTAGAACCACTATTTCTGCTTCGCAGGAAAGACCTGGTATTATTTTGTTCATCAGTTCTTCCAGCTGTTGGCTCCTGCTAGGATTAGCGACGCCAGGCTGAAAGGATCTTGTTGGAACCAGGTTCAGCTTTATCGGAATTGTGACTATTCCACTTGAAGTTTGTGCCTCACTTCCAACATATGTCACTTTCGCTGGAAATTGCACACCTTCGAATGCTTCGAAGGTTAACAGAGCATTTTGACCAACCTTTATCTTCGAATAATCCATTTCTTCAACGGCGGCAGACACATAGAGGTTGTTCACATTCACAACCCTTGCGACCACATCAACGGCGGTTCCTTTTGAAACATAATCGTTGACTTCAACGTTGAGTGCTGTCACTATACCGTCTACTGGAGAAGTGATCTTACACCTTTCAAGATCCCTTTTTGCAATATCGAGTTCGAGTTGGCGTTGTTCGATGAGAAGTTTTGAACCTGAATTCTTTGCCAACTCATAATTTTGAAGCGCCTTGAGATAGGCTAACCTGTAATCTGTATCGTCCAGTTCCACCAAAAGATCTCCAGCTTTTACTGTGTCACCTTCTTTGACATATATCTTTTTAACGACCCCACTGACGAGCGCTTGTACTGCTGCAGAACTCTCGGCTTTGATCGTTCCTGAGACAGTTATACTATCAATCACATTCGTTCTCTTCACGGTGTACTCCGTGGTAGAAGGGGTAGCGGTAGAAGATTGCTGAACATTTCTACTACAAGATGAAAGAAACAAAAGCAGGATCGAAAAGGATATGAGTATGTAGATTCTTAAATTTTTTCTCATCTCACTTACCTCCTGCGATTTGAACAAGATCAAGACCAAGTGTTTGTAATAAACTGATCTTTGAAATCAAAAGATTGTAATTTGCTCTCAATAGCTCTGTCTCGGCATCATTCAAATCCAGTTTTGCACTTTCAAGATCACTCTCAGAGACAAAAGAGGAAGCATTGATAGCCCTTTCATATTCCATTTTTTTGAGTTGTAGATCAAGTTCAGCTACTTTCTTTGATGACTCAGCGATTCTCATCGATAGGAAGGTTTTTTGCACAGACCTTTTCAAATTGTCAAGTTGTTCTTCCAATACTCGTTGCTGCAGTAAATACGAATCTTTCACGTTGTTGTATGCATAATTTTTTTCTCCGCGATCAAGTATATTGTAGCCAAAACTGAAACCAAGTGAGAAAGAATATCCATTATCAGAATTCTTATCCTGCTTTATGGTGAATGAGAAAGTAGGGTTTGGCAACCATTCCTGATAAGACCTTTCGTTGTGGCGTCTTGCGATCTCAACTGCCATCATCTGTGCTCTCAAATCGAGTCGATTCAATAGGAGTTTTTCTGACTCTTCTTGAGTAGGCAAATTGCTTGTGATTCTTTCGAGACAAGCAAGCATGGTATTTAGAGTATCGGTAGAATATTCCGTGAGAGCGCCCATGAGGTTCTGGCTGATCTCATTCAGTTGATTTGTCATTTTAAAAAGATTACTCTGCATCTGCAGAATATCTTCTTTGGAAGCTGTACCGGCTTCATATGCCTTCAACAGCGATGTAAATTGATCTTCCAGAAGCTTTATTTTTTGTTTTGTGATCTCTAATTTTCGGGTGTAATAATGATAGTTAAAAACATCATTTGCAAGATTCAGAAAAACCTTGTTTCTTTTATCGACTAGATCCCAAGAGGCAGAAGT
>JBKBIU010000114.1:0-5158 GCA_046294065.1 Pseudothermotoga sp. | reverse complement strand
TCGGGCTCGATCTGAGCAAAGAGAAGATTGAAAAACGCTTGTTTAAAGATATTTCTTTGGTGATACTTTCAACAGTTGGTGGTACCTTTTTATTCACCTTTTTACTTTCCTTTTTCTTGCCTTTGAAAAAGCTTGAGGTCCTAACAGCAGCGTCAGGTTTCGGTTGGTACAGCCTCTCGTCTGTTATGATCAGCGCATCGTACAGTGCCTATCTTGGGAGCATCTCGTTCTTTGCAAATGTTCTAAGAGAACTTTTTGCTATAGTAATTCTCCCCTTGAGTTTGAGAAAATCAAAGTACGGAACCATATCTGTCGCAGGCGCGACGTCCATGGATACTTTAATAGGGTTAATAGCAACCTATGGTAATAGAGAAACTGTTTTGGTTTCATTTGGACACGGCTTTGTCATTTCAATGCTTGTACCAGTTTTTGTTAACCTGTTTCTAAGATTGATGAACCAGCTTTAAAGGTCCCTTGGTCTTAAATACATCTCACGCAAGACCGTCAAAGGTCCAACTCTCCTGAGATAACCAAGGACATTCTATTAGAGTAACAGATTCGCAGGAGACCTTTTGGATATTTATCCCATATATGTAATTTCTGCATTCATCGAGTCTGTATTTGACTCTAATTCTGGTAGTATCATTTTTGGGAGTGATGTATATGCACATTTCATCAACTGCTAAGATTGGTGAGAATGTCAAAATTGGTTACAACGTTGTTATTGAAGATGGTGTTGAGATCTTTGACAATGTGACGATTGGCCACAACGTAGTGATTAGAAAGGAAACTGTGATCGGCGAAGGTTCTGTCATAAGTGATAACACCGTTCTTGGCAAGGAACCATTTAGAGCAGCTATCTCTGCTACAACAGAGAAAAAAACTTTACCACCCCTCGTTTTGGGCAAGTATGTGACGATAGGTGCCAACTGCGTTATTTATCGCGGAGCAGTTTTGAAAGATTTTGTCTTTGTTGGAGATCTTGCAAGTATAAGAGAAGATGTAGAGATAGGTGATTATACAGTCATTGGCAGAGGCGTAACTGTGGAGAACAAGACAAAGATAGGCAGGTATGTAAAGATAGAAACAGAAGCCTACATAACAGCCATATCAATCATCGAAGACTACTGTTTTATCGCACCAGAGGTCACCTTCACGAACGACAACTTTCTTGGCAGGACAGAAGAAAGAAAGAAATATTTCAAGGGACCTATAGTTCGAAAAGGTGCAAGAATTGGCGCAAACGCAACAATCCTACCGGGTATCGAGATCGGTGAAGATGCCTTAATAGCCGCCGGTTCCGTTGTCACAAGAAAGGTTGCCCCCAGAAAGATCTACCTTGGAGTGCCAGCAAGGGAGTTCAAAGATGTACCCGCTGAGCAACTACTTGAAAATCAAGATTATTATAAAAAAGAGTGAATATAATATTCAAAGTCTGAACAGTTTTTCATACTATTTACAGCAAAAAGCAAGTTTATCAGAAGAAGTACATTTCAACAAGTCAATTTAATAAAAATCACATTCTATGACCTTGCTGTTTTAAGGAATTTATTCATATCAACCCTGTTACAAATTGAACAAAGACCGGGGATACGTACTCCCCGGTTTCTAATCAGTTATTTTCTTAACCTTCCTCAATATGTTTTTTCACTGCTATCAGTGAATCTATGACTTCCCTTCTCAACCGCTCAACTTCTTTGTACAACTGATTTGCTCGTGCATAATCACCCTTTTTCAGTGCATTATTTATTTCATACCCCAGGTGATGAATCTTCTCATGTGGTTCATTCACACTTAGCCATTTTTCCTTCACATCAGCAGGCGGTTTTACAAAGTGATACAAAGAACCAAAGTTACAGAATCGAGCATCAAGACAGACATCCAGGTGGTCTGCCTTGCTGTTAATCTTTTTACCAACTTCTTCAACCCATTTTTCGTGCGCTTGTATAGCATCGTCCACTATTTTTAAAATCTCTTTCTTATCATATACAGATATCTCATTGCCAAAGGAAGTTGCCAAATCTGCTACCTTTTTGGTGATATCTTCCAACATCTCTTTCGCATTATAGAGTGTTTTCAAAATATCTGAGACCTTTGCCTCATTCAACTTTACTTCTTCATTCATCTCTGTGGACACCTTTGACAAAGATTCCATGGAAGAGGAAACCTCTTCGATTGAAGCAGTCTGCTCTTGTGTGATGGCAGCCAAATTCGATGCGTCTTGGTCAAGTTTCATGATCTGTGCAAGTATCTGCTGTAACTCGTCACTGACAGTCTGAACCGATTGGCCTATGTTCTTAACTTGCTCGTCGAATTCTATCAACTTTGTGCTCATATCTCCTATACCATTTTTCAGTTCAGTGAGGATCGATCCTATCTTTCCGATGGAATCTCTTGTGCTCTCTGCCAATTTTCTTATTTCGTCAGCCACTACGGCGAAACCTCTTCCAGCCTCTCCAGCCCTGGCGGCCTCTATAGCTGCGTTCAAAGCGAGCAAATTAGTCTGTTCGGCTATATCAGTTATAGTTTTTAATATGTCACCAATTGCCTCCGATCGGTCCTTCAAAACACTTGATTGATTCGCTATTCTTTCACAATCTCTTATTACGGTCTCCAAAACATTTTTCATTGAAATTATGGAATTGTCACTCTTCTTTACTGATTCTGAAATTGTATTAACCGCTGCTGAAACGTTCTGTGCTGAATTTGATATCATGGTGGTCGAAGATGTAATTTCCTCAATTGCCGCCGTTGTCTCACTCACTGAAGAAGCAGTTGTATCAGCCATTTTCGAAAGATTTGAAAAAGCCTTCTTAAAAGAATCAATACCCTGGGACATCTCATCAAATCCTGACACAAGTTGGCCAACGGATGTAATAATCTTCTGATCAACTGTGACAAAACCTCTCAAGAACTTTTTCATTGAATCAATAAAAGAGTTTATAGCCTTTGTAACTGCTGAAGCTTCATCCCTCGACGTTTTCAAATCTAACAGAACCGTCAAATTCTTTTCCTTGGCAATCTCTGCTGTCCGTTTTGCAAGAATCGACAGCCTCTTGTTGATCTTTGCACCAAGAATCAGGCTTATAGCTACGATCAAAGCCAGCAATCCAAAACCAAAAACAGACAAATATACCTGAAAACTTCTCAACTGACCAAAGATGGACGATGCATCAAATCTCATTAAAAGTGCAGCAAAGCCAGTATTTTCAATGTCTTTGAGCATATAACTGATGTAAAAATACTTACCATCTGAAAAGCTTTGAGCTATACCCTTTCGTATCTTTTCCAGATCATATTTCTTATGGAAATCCTCAATGTTTTGTGGTTTTACGAGCAACTCACTAAAATTGCCCTTTTCATCCAAAAATTGATAAAGTATTGCTTCGCCAGGAAGTTTTTCCAAGAAGGACTCTCTAATATGATACACAAACTCTACTGAACCAAGTAAATTACCATTTACTATTATGGGTGAAACATAACGGATCGCAGGCAAATCTGTTCCTTTCTGATAACAAAAGACTGGGGTTCTTGTCTCTTGGACTCTTTTGACATCGACTCTGTAAGGAAGCAACGAGTCACCATATTTTTCATATTTGTTGGACCTTAGAAGGGATCTGATATCGTTTGCTTCTCTCACGTGAAAATGAATCTGCGTTATTCCATATTCCTTGAAAAAAGTTTCATGAATTGGCAGTATCAATTTGTAAAGCCTCTCTCTGTCTCTGTCAACGTAAGCCTTAACAATCTCTTGGTCTGACAAAACCTTGTAAGCTGCAATCTTCAGAGGTAGTTCTAAGCTCTCTAAACGGGTTTTTACCAGGTTGTAATGACTTTCTTCGGCATAACTGAGCATGGTTTTAGTTTGCTGAGATGCAAAAAAGATGAGAAATACTGACAAAGAGACAACCAAAACCGGCAACAAAAACATCGTGAAAAATTTAACGCTCATAACACAACACCCCCGAGGATGGTATGATTAACTCACAGCGTGATGAACTTTATGTCCAACTCACCTGTACAGTGATATGGAAAAATTCTGTCAATTTTAAAGCCCTTCAAGGCATCCTTCACTTTTTCTATTTTCTGGACAGAGGACTTGTACAGATGAAAACCACCGATCAAGATCTTGATTCTTTTGCCAAAGGTTTTGATGGTATCTTCCACAGTATTCACGATACCCCTGTGGGCACAACCTGTTATGAGTATGACCCCATCACCTTGGTCTATAACCAGATTCAACTCTTCGCTGAAAAAGTCTCTGGTTCTTTTGCCGGCCTGAGCAACATAAAAATTTGGTTCTGGCTCCTCAAAATCGTTTTTCATCTCTACAGGACCAAAAATATAAATGTTCCTGGATATCTCCTGCACCTTCTCTTTGACCAAAAGAAAGTGAAAGGATGTTTTCAAATCTTGCCAATCTATACCTGCAAATCTCTCGCCACTGTACTTTGGGATGAATGTTTCTTCTTTAACACAGACTGTGAAACTCTTACCAATCTCGGACAGATATCTCAATCCACCAGCATGATCATAATGTCCATGACTTATGATGATCTTCTCAACCTTTGTAAGATCTTTCTTTAAGATCCTAGCATTTCGCAAAAAAACATCACTGGCACCTGTGTCAAAGAGCATTGCTGATTCGCTATCTTTTTCAACAAGTACCGAAAAACCGTGTTCTGAAAAAAGTGGCTTTATTAAACTATCGTCACACAAAATCGTCAGTTTAACAGAAGCATCTTCAATCATTATCATACCCCGTTTGAATGAGCTTTCAACATTAATTTTAGGGAACACTTTTTAATTCCGTCATTTTTTATCTATTATATTATATCAAGATGTATCGGTTTTCAGAATAATTCAAGATTACTCTTGCCCATGAAATTCAATTTTGCTACAATATTTGTAATAAAGCTAAATCTCTGTGGGAGGGATGAAGGATGAAAAAGGTCCTCATAGGTTTTCTGTTCTTGTTACTTTGCGTGAGTGTTCTCTCTGCTGCAAAATTGAACGTTTCAACTTGGGGTTTCAACCTTGATCTTTTGGACAAGAACATTTCCAAACCATTCTTGGAAAGGTACGGGATAGAAATCGTCAGAGAGGTTGGAAACAATTCTGTCAGGCTCACAAAGCTCATCTCACAGAAAAACAATCC
>JBKBIU010000113.1:0-5161 GCA_046294065.1 Pseudothermotoga sp. | reverse complement strand
TCCAGACTCTCAAAGACAGTGACTTGGAAAGGTTCTGGTTGAATCTTTTCCATGATCTGTTCTATAATCTTTCCAAAACCTGCGAAATCTTCTTCTTTTACGATACCAAGTTTGAAGACAACTGGACTATCAACTGATGATGTACCAGAAAAGACTGAAACAAGTATGAAAAACAGTATCAAAGGAAAGATGAAAGGCCAGAAAAAACCGGTGAACTCACGGATATCGTTCAGAAAGAAAGCTTTGGCCATTTTGAAGATTCGCATTTTCCCACCTCAATCCCGCAGAGAACGACCAGTCAGATTAAGGAAGACGTCCTCAAGATTTGGTCTTCTTATGACAATATTATCAATGCTAACATTCAGCTGTTTTGCTTTATTCAAGAGTCTATGAATGGATTCTTCGACATCAACAGCAGGAAGAACTAATCTGTCATGGTTAGTAACTCTCAAATCGCTGATCTCCTTAAGAAGTAATTGTGAATCGTCAGCAGAGAATTCGATATAACTGTCCATCTTTACCATCCTTATAAGTTCTTGTACGGTACCTGAGGCTATTATTTTTCCGTGATCCATTATGAGAACTTTGTCAGCAAGTTTTTCAGCCTCTTCCATATAATGTGTGGTTAAGAAAATTGTCTTCCCCTTTTCCTTCAGATCCTCTATAATTTTCCAAAGATGCCTGCGGGCTTGGGGATCTAAACCAGTTGTGGGTTCGTCAAGAAATAAAATCTTTGGATCGTTGACAAGTGCCACAGCAAGAGCCAATCTTTGAAGTTGTCCACCAGAAAGATTTTTCACCCTACTTTTGGTTTTTTCTCCAAGTGCTACAAGATCTATCAACTTCTCTATATACTCTTTTTTTGCTTGAACGTTGTACAATCCTGCAAAGAGCTCGATGGTTTCATAAACCGTTAGATAGTCAAAAAAAGCTGATTTTTGAAGCTGCACTCCTATTTGAGCTTTCACATTCTTATCGATTTGGTCAACCTTTTCCCCAAAATAGTAGATTTCTCCTTCATCTTTTTTTCTCAAACCTTCTATGATTTCAACGGTCGTCGTTTTACCTGCACCATTGGGTCCGAGGAGTGCCACCACCTGCCCTTGGGGTACTTCAAAGCTAACTCCATCAACTGCTTTCGTCGTACCATAGTATTTCTTAAGATTTTTGACCACTATTACGTTCACCAGAACACCCCCTTACCATTATTTTTATGTTAGCATTATTTTTATGTTAGTATATTAAGCAGGTGATAAAATGTTTAGAAATGCTTTCGATTATTTGGTACAAGGAATTTACATCGTATCAACAGAGTACGAAAACCAACTGGCAGGCTTGACAGCCGCATGGGTGATGCAGTCTTCCTTTAAGCCACCCATGCTTGCAGTAGCACTTGGCCCGACAAGACGAACAGCAGAACTTATCGATAAGAGCGGGAAATTTCTCATCCAAATCCTTGACGAAACACAACGCCAGATAGCAGAGATCTTTGGTTATCATTCAAGCAGAGATTTCGATAAATTTTCAAAGGTCAAATGGTCAAAGAGTGAAAAACTAAAGTTACCGGTAATTGAGGGAGTACTTGGCTACTTTGAGTGCGAACTTCAGGGTAGATTCGAATCTGGTGATCACATGATCTACAATGGTAAAATCGTCAACCACAAGATACTCAGACAAGATGGTCGGCCAATGCACTTTTCGATGCGTGATTGGTTTTGAAAAGAGGGATAGAGATGTTTATACAGGTTACCAGAGGAGTCTACGTTAACAAGGATCGTGTTAGAGCTGTTATTCCGCTCAACAACATCACGGCAAAACAGATGCGTGAAACAGCCAGTTTTTCAAACAAGATGTTCAACCTGACCTATGGCGCGCAAGCAAGAAGTGTCATCGTTACAGACAGCGGTCATATATTGCTCCTTGGAGAGAAAGCAAACAGGGTTAGACAGAGGCTTTTCAAAAAGAAAGAGCAGGATCAGCAGTCACACTGAGTGGAAAGCTGACACCTTCTTTGATCATCTCAATAGCAGCTTGTGCAATCATTGCGGCATTATCGGTGCAGAGAATCTTTGGGGGGATGTACAGTTCAAACCCCATTTCGTTCGCCTTTTGATTGAGTTTTTCCCTTAGTCTTGCATTTGAGGCTACTCCTCCACTGACAACGAGTTTTTTTAGACCAGTTTTCTCAAGTGCATTGATCGCCTTCTGAACCAAAGTATCAACAACCGCCTCTTGAAAAGAGGCTGCAACATCACAGACAGATACGTCCTTCTGTTTCTGAAGGAGATACAAGACGGAAGTTTTCAAACCAGAAAAGCTGAAATCGAAGTTTTCCCTTTCCAGTATCGCCCTTGGGAAGTTGTATCTTCGGGGATCACCGTTTTTAGAAATCCTTTCTATGGCTGGACCGCCTGGATATCCCAGATTGAGCAACCTTGCGACTTTATCAAAAGCCTCCCCAGCGGCGTCGTCTAAGGTTCTACCGAGTATCTTTGGTTGCGTTGTAGATTTGTCAAAGAGCAGTAACTCCGTGTGACCACCCGAAACGAGCAATGCAATGTAGGGAGGTGAGAGGTGATGGAAAGACAAATGTGCTGCACAGACATGACCGAGCAGATGATTGACACCTATCAAAGGTTTTCTCAGAGAAACTGCGATTCCTTTTGCAAAAGAGAGTCCGACAAGCAAAGCACCAACCAATCCTGGACCTATAGTCACAGCAATTGCATCTACCTCAGAGACATGGATAGAAGATTCTTTGATGGCTTGATTGTATATAATAGGTAGATTTCTTAAATGCTGCCTGGCTGCAAGTTCTGGTACTACTCCACCAAACTCTTGATGAATCTCTATCTGAGACAAAACTACGTTGGACAAGATCTTTCTATCTTCGACTACTGCAACAGAAGTTTCGTCACAGGATGTTTCAACTGCCAAGACTAAAGGCACATTATGCTATCTCCCTCATTATCATCTTTGGTTTCTCAATTCCCTCAACTGCTTCAGCAGTTACGATAACTTTCTCCACATCTTTCGAAGAAGGAATCTCGAACATAACATCTATCATGATCTCTTCAAAGACACTTTTGAGCGCCCTTGCACCCGTCCCTTTCTTGAGTGCCTTACGGGCGATCGCATAGAGTGCTTCCGGTGATATCTCAAGTTCTATATTGTCAAGTTGCAACAGTTTTTTGTACTGTTTTATAATTGCATTCTTAGGTTCGCTGAGTATTCTAACCAAGTCTTCTTCATTGAGATCGTCTAAAGTAGCTATTACTGGGAAGCGCCCTACAAACTCAGGTATCATACCGTACTGTACAAGATCATCGGGAGTCACATGGGACAAGATCTCGCCAAGTCTCATCTGTTTCTTGCTCTTCACATCAGCTCCAAAACCCATCGTAGAATCTTGAATCCTTCTTTTCACGATCTCTTCAAGCCCATTAAAGGCCCCCCCAGCGATAAACAGGATATTTGTCGTGTCGACCTTTATGAACTCCTGATAAGGATGTTTCCTGCCACCCTGCGGCGGTACATTAGCTATTGTTCCTTCTACGATCTTGAGTAATGCCTGTTGAACACCCTCGCCAGAAACATCCCTTGTGATGGAAGGATTCGGAGATTTGCGAGCTATTTTATCAATTTCGTCTATGTATATGATACCGTACTGAGTTCTTTCCACATCGAAATGTGCAACTTCTAAGAGTCTCAAAATGACGTTTTCAACATCTTCTCCCACATAACCTGCCTCTGTCAAAGGTGTAGCATCGGCTATTGCGAATGGAACGTCCAGTATCTTTGCGAGAACCCTAGCTATCAAAGTTTTCCCACAACCAGTGGGACCTACGAGCATTATGTTGGACTTTTCTATTTCAACATCATTGGCATCAGCGCCATAGAAAACCCTCTTATAATGATTATAAACTGCGACAGATATGATTCTCTTTGCCCTTTCTTGGCCAACTACATACTTATCGAGCTCAGCCTTTATCTCAGCAGGCTTTGGTAGTTGGCGTTTTTTTTCTTTCTTCACGCGCTTGTCAGTGACAAGAAGGTCATGGAAGAGCTCTACACATTCGTCACATATGTAAGCGCTCGGACCAGCTATCAATTTGCTCACCTGACTCGCCGGTCTCCCACAGAACGAACAGAACTTCTCTGCCAATTATCTCCCTCCGGTATCATTGTAACACGATGGATGGTTTTCATAGTTAATAAAAGTTCACAAAATTATGATCAGCAAAGATCAATGATTAGTCAACTTTTGTGACAAGATTCGCTGTTTTTCCCAACATCCATAGAGTTTACCTTGTGATGAAAGTTGAGCTATTTTCCTTCGGAACCATTCCGGCATTAAGGCGCTACCAACTTGTTCTAATTCCGTACCAGGAAGAGGCATAAAGGTATGAGCATGTATCTTGCAGCCCATCTTAATAAGCTTTCCCATCAAATTGAGTGTTTCATACCTATCTTCGTCCCTTTCAAAAGGAAATCCAAAAATGAAATCCACCTGTGGTGTGAAACCATTGACTAGAATCAAGTCAACAGCCTTCAGTAAGATTTCCACAGAATGTGTTCTTTTGATTTTTTTGAGAATCCATTCACTCCCACTCTGGGCACCGATTACAATATACCTGTTGTTGACGTACTTTTTGATCACTTTCAGTACTTCGTCGTTAACAGATTCTGGTCTGACATCTGATGGGAAGGTACCAAAGTATATCTCTTTCATGCCGATTCTTTTCAATTCAAAAAGTAATTCATCTATAGCCTGCACATTTGGTTTGATCCCATCAACTGAACCGTACCCAAAAGAATTTGGTGATATGAATCTTGCTATATATCTGTTCTTTTTTAAACCAACTTCACAGTAATAAACTATTGACTCAATACTTCTGTGCCTGGGTTTTCTACCACCCATCAGCGGTGTCTCGCAGTAGGCGCATTCAAAGACACAACCTCTTGTTATCTCAATGGGCATGAAGAGATCAAGTTCTGCACAAAATGGAGGATAATCATCCAGATTTATGCGATCTTTGAGCCCATCAAAGATCATCTTCTTTTCGCCATTCAAAAATTTCAAGAGATTTTCTTCACCATCTCCAACAAAAATATGGTCAAAACCTAAACGCAAAGATTCGTACGGCTTTGCCGTGACATG
>JBKBIU010000112.1:0-5183 GCA_046294065.1 Pseudothermotoga sp. | reverse complement strand
GACTAAATCCCATTCTTAAGGCTTTTTCGATCACGTACTTTGGGTCTTCTGGTGAAACAGGTGCATCGGTGGAAAAACTGATTTTGAAACCTTGTTTGAAAAGATTGAGAAAATCGTATTTAAGAACATCAAGGTCTTTTGGTATTCTTTTCACAATCAGCTCCTGATCCTCGAAAGCAAAATGAGGTTGAATGCTGAAATAACTTTCTTTCAGTAATGGTAGGTCATCTCTGTTCACAAGCTGTGCATGAATAATTCTGTTACCCGGATATCTCTGATATACGGTTGCCACTTGGTGAACAGCGGCATCTCCAATTGCATGAACTGAAAGTTGAACCTTTTTTTCACTGCATATTCTTGCAAAATCTTCTATTTTATCAGTTTCAAGAAGCCTAATACCCCTGTATTGCTCTTCGTCAGGATATGACACACTCAAATAGGCTGTCTTACCACCTAGCGAGCCGTCTGCGAAGATCTTCACACCCTTCACATGAGCTTTTTCTGTGAGATCGCCAAATTCATCAAATTGAATCAAATCCTCCACACTGGCAAAATAAAGTTTTTCAAAGATTCTGATCCTTGCCTTCATGAGCATTTTCTTCAATTGTTCCCAGCTAACCCCATGAAAGTCATCGGAATGGACAAAGGTGACACCATGTTTCAGGAACTGATCTTCACCTAGGGTGAAAAATTTTTCTGGATCCTCATCTTTTAATTTATCTTCCACCACGTCTAGTTCCTTTTCTTTGAAGACACCGTCCGGTTTGTATATCCCGACGATGTCCATCGCAGCCTTGTTCAGCACTGCTACATGACCACATCTTCTTTTTAGTACGATAGGCTTATTTATTTGATTGATCAACTTCCAATCTGGATATCCTCCAAGGACTTGTTCACTCCATCCTCTACCCTTGATGATGGTGTCATTGCAATTTCTTATTACATCGAAGAGTTTTTCTTGTGAATCCATATCTTCCAGATTTAAATAGCCATACTTGTGACCAACACCCAGTACGTGAGCATGAGAATCAACAAAGCCAGGCATCAGATACATACCACTCAGATGGAGAAAAGGTCCCGAAGAGTTGAGAGCGAAGAACTTCTCCTGGATATACAAATCTTTTTTGATGAATTCACCATTTTGATAAACGAGTGCATTCTTTAGGACCATTTTTTCACCGCCCATAAAGCTTATCCTCTATTTGTCTGGTTTTGTCTCCGTCGAGTGTGTAATATCCGTCTTCTCTTGTACACCAAGCAGGTAGCGGAAAGCTAACGGTTATTGGTATTCTCATGAACGGTTGGTCAACGATCACTTCTCCCTGTTGCAGTAGCGCTGCACGTTCTTTCTGCTCGATGGTCAGATGCGCATACTCGGGTTTTTCTAATTCTGCACCTTTCTGTCTTCCAACGACAGTTGTCGATGACTGGGTTATTATTCTGTAATCGACCTCGGAAGCCGTTTGTTCTGCACCAATCATTATCACTCTGAAAGAGCGACCACGTTCGGCTATATCCCTGAATAGGTTCCCAAGCGGTCCTCCACCGTGTCTGGGGGCATATTTGTTCAGTTCATCAAGAAATATGAAGACGGGATCTTGGTCAGTCTTTTCTTCACGAGAGCGCATCACTTCAATGAGTACAGCCCCAACGACGAATGACTGAATTCTTGGTCTGAGTTTTGAAATGTCAACTACGGTGATCTGACCAGGATGGTCCCAGTTTATCCTGTGATCTTGATTTACTCCGGTTTTTGCCGAAAGGAAACTCGTTGGAATCCAAACTAGATCCATGCCGATATTTTTGATGGATTTGAGCCTTCTTACCATTGCCATGACCGTCGACTTTCCTCTCAGCTCCTGTTCTATTTTGTCTGAAAATTCTTTGTCTGACTCCTTTGAAAACATTCTCTTTATTAGATCATCTATCCCTTCGGGAAGTTGAGCTTGTGCAACAACGTCAAATCCATTTGCAATGGCAGTTCTAAGAATTATCTCTTCATCTGTCGTTGAAGGGAGGCAAGAGTTCTTACGACAGAACTCACTGGCTATTTCAATAGCTCTTTCAAGCCTTTCATAGAAAAACTCCTGCACGGTAGTCACTGCCAATTGGAGGTTTTGATTAAGCTCAAGTTCTTCTGGGTCAAACATGAGTTCGAATAAACCCATTTTGAAGATATCTATGCAATCCCAACCATATGAGAAGATATTGTCGTATCTCTTATTTGACCATGGTGCCATGTTTTTCTTGGACCTTCTTGGTGCATAAAATACCACCTTTTCAAATGGTTTTGGTTCTATACCCATCGATTCGTACATCTTCTTCCAGTGTTTCCCTTGTTCTTCCTTTTCAAGGTTCTTCCAGTCTTTGGACCATCTGTCTAGGAAGAGCAACCCTTCTCCTTTAACGTTGAATATAATGAATCTTGAGCGTGACAGATACCCCATGAGTTCATTGTGTTCCTTTAATTTTCTACCTGTATCGAGGAATGATTTGATCAAGAAGGTTGCGTAAGAAGTCTTTGATGCTACACCAGACTGTCCTGAGATATTTATGTGTGCACCATTTTCTCCGAGGATGTACCTGACGTCTGCGTAGGCCGGCCTTCCGTTCTTGAAAGTACCAATTGGCACAGCCATCTTTTGTTTGATTAGATCATCAAACCCAAGAGCGATATCTATTTCTTCGCCTTCAGCTAACATAACTTCCGTGCCTGGTGGCGGAGGTACCTGTGGAGCCTCTGGCAACAATTTATTATTTTCAATCTTGAGCATACGTGTTGTTGTCACCGTGGCAATGTACACAGGATAAGCTGGAAGTAATCCTTTCAGTGCTATTTCCTCTTCATAGCCCGAAGCAAGACCAAAATCCCACTGAGCATTTACATCTGTGACTATGCCGTAGTAAACCATTTCGCCATAAGGTCTGTAGGAAAAGACAACTTTGACCACATCGTCTATCTGTACCATGTGCAAGGGCCTATTATTCTCTTGATGAAGTCTAACGAAGAAATTGTATGGACTTGAGCTGTTTGTGCCTGTTACAACCCCGATTGTCATATCTTGGCCTCCTTCTCATGTTTAGATAAAACTATCTTTAAAATACTACAAGGGGGCGCATGAAGATCTTTTGAGATGAAGGTCACTTTGTCATCGAATTTCACCAAACCATTCACTCTGAAGTTTCTTTCGAATGCTTCGAAAATACCGTTTTTTGGTCTTACGATCTTGTCATTGATATGGATGACAAAACCCTTTTCTGATCCTTCGGTTATTTTTTCCACAGATCCACAAATGCAAAACTCTCTGCCAAGTAGTTTTGAAGCCTCATCGATATGGCCATTCAGTATGAGTTTCCTTATCAGGGAGCTGCTCACTCGCCTATTTTGGGAATCGAAGACCTCTGGAAAGATTTCAAGCTCAATTCCCTTCTCGTCGCACATTTTTTTCAGCCGTGTCACATCAGCTGATGCGTCCTTGCCAAATCTGAAATCCTTTCCAACTATTAGGGAAGAACAGTTTTTCAATAAGTATCTGTCGAAGAAATCCTCTGCTGGTATATCCTTGATTTGAAGAAGATCAAGAACTTCAACTTCATCGACAAATTTTGATACCTGCAGAATTCTATCGGTCAATGGCATTATCAGGCCATCGAATTCGTTCAAGAAATATTCAAAAGGGTAAGAGATAACGTATGCTTTGCTTTTACAACTGAGCTTCAGCGAACTTTCTTTCACCCGATTGAGCAGTTGCTGGTGCCCTATATGGACGCCATCAAATACACCCACAGTCATCACGTATCTGTTCATTCTTGGTTCTCCTTCAAGACTTTGACAGGTTTAAACAGCGGTTCGTTCCGGTTTTGCCTGATCAGCGTTCTTGTGAATGTAGAACTGCGTTGTGTTCTTGCTATGGCAATGAGTCGATCTTTGTAGATCACTTGCACCAAAGAATTTTTAGAAAAATCTTCAAAATTCTCTACATCTTGAGCTCTAAGTGTGGCACCGTCGATTATTTTTTCAAAGCCAGAGGTTTTCACATAAATCCTTGGCATGCTTAACACTCTTGACAGATCCAACAGATGGCTAAGTATTTCATGGTGGCTAACCTTGAAAATATCGATTGCATTATCGACTTTGAATGGTCCTATGGAAACTCTTCTGAGCTTCAAGGTTGTTGCACCACATCCCAATGCATAGCCCAGATCCATACAGAGCGAGCGTATATACGTACCGGGGGAGACTTCTGTTGTGAAAGAAACATCATTTCCATCGATTGTAATGTCTTCTATTTTGTATATGGTCACTTCTCTTGGGGGCAATCTGATTATTCTACCTTTTCTCGCAAGTTCGTAGAGTCTCTCTCCTTTGTATTTTCTGGCACTGTAAGCGGGAGGAATCTGTGTGTATCTTCCAACAAAAGACTTGATCACACTCAGTATCTGGTCCGTTGAACAATCGACGGGTCTTTCTTCCATGATCTGTCCTGTGATATCAAAAGTATCGGTGATGATACCAAGACGCATTTTGACATGGTAGACTTTGCTGTGGTTCATCAAGTATTCAAGAACTCTGGTTCCGTTACCCACTCCAACCAATAGTAACCCGCTGGCGAATGGATCGAGAGTTCCTGCATGCCCAACTTTCTTAAGTCCCAATCTTTTTCTAACTTCACTGACGATATCATGTGAAGTTGGTCCTTCGGGTTTATCTATTGGCAAAACACCAGATATATTCACTCAGTCTTTTCCTCCTTGATCTTATCCAGGATCTGTTGTATTTTTACACTCGCTTCTATACCTGGATCTTCTTTGAATCTCACTTGCGGAGCCGTGTACAGATCCAAATTGTTAGCTAGATAGGTTCTGAAGTATCCTTTAATTTTATTGAGATACTCAACAATTTTGACTCGTTCGTCTTTGTTTCCCATGACACTCACATAGATATCAACGAATCTTTTGTCGTTGGAGAGCTCCGAGCGAGAGATAGTTATCAACAAATCTTTCAGCTTGGGATCCTTAGCCTCACGCAATGCCTCGGTGATTAGTTTTGTAATTTGAGATTCTAGCATAGCCTTTCTGTAATCAGGTCTCACTTAGGACACCTCCTGTTCTATTTTCAGGAAATCTTCAGCTTCTATCAAGCGAAGTCTCAGTTTTTCTGCCAAATTTGTTAGAAAACTTGG
>JBKBIU010000111.1:0-5204 GCA_046294065.1 Pseudothermotoga sp. | reverse complement strand
CATTTGATATCAAATGCTTTAGCACAAAACGACGTCATTAAGGGCTTTAAAGTGAAAGATTTTTCAGAGAAGATGACCAGAAAACTCGTAGATGAACTGGATGAGATTGCAAAATCTCTTGGTCTTGGTGGAATTCTCTGGTTTGCATTCCATGACAATGCATTGCGCGGCTCGGCTTTGAAGCATCTTGAGAAAAATTACAAAGAGGTCATAGAGAATCTGCAGATGGAACAAAAGGATGTCTGCATCATTGCTGTTGGCAAGAGCAACAATGTAAACAGCGTGTTAGGAGAGATCAGAAAGATACTTGGTGAAAGATTCTTTTCTCATCTAAAAACGGGTTTTGATATCTTCTGGGTGATAGATTTTCCAATGTTTGAATACAGCGAAGAAGAAAATAGATTCGTAGCACAACATCATCCTTTCACCATGCCAAATTTGGAAGACTTTGAAAAATACAAAGATACTGACCTCTCAAAAATTAGGGCACAATCTTATGACATTGTGATAAACGGTTTTGAGGTTGGGTCAGGAAGTGTTAGAATTCACAATGCAGAACTTCAAAAGGAAGTTTTCAAACTTATGCAGTTGTCTGAGGAAGAAATCAGAATCAAGTTTGGCTTCTTGCTGGAAGCCTTTCAGTACGGTGCACCACCTCATGGTGGTATAGCTCTTGGATTGGACAGGTTGGTTGCAATAATATGCAATGTCTCTTCCATCAGGGATGTGATAGCCTTTCCAAAGACTTCAAGTGGAGTCTGCCCGCTCACTGGAGCGCCAGACATTGTCAGTGAAAGGCAATTGAGAGAACTCAAAATAAAACTTGGAGGCGATTGATGATGAATGATGTGACAGTGAAGTTTGAACAGGCACAATCTAAGCTGATCTGCAAGATCGATGGAGACTTTGATGCCTATCATTCTGCGGAAATCAAAAAGACAATCAAAGAGCAACTGGAAAAATCGAAAGATGCCAAGATAGTCTTAGATATGTCCAATGTTCCCTACATCGACAGTGCGGGACTTGGTACAATGGTATCACTTTTGAAAGACGCAAGAAACCTTGAAAAGGAACTCATACTAGCTTCACTGAGACAGAATGTAAAGCGAATCTTTGAAATGACCAGATTGGATAAAGTTTTCAAAATCGTTGATGTACCGGAGGAGGCATGAATTGAAAGAGTTTTTGATCGCCATAGATGGACCTGCTGGTGCTGGAAAATCTACAGTTGCGAAGCTTGTGGCAGCCAGGCTCAAAATAAACTATCTTGACACGGGAGCTATGTACAGAGCAGTAGCGCTCTATTTGGATTCAAAGAATCTTTCGCCTTCAGATGATCTGTCTAATGCACTGGATCATGTAGAATTTCGCTATGAAAATGGTGACTTGTACCTGAATGGTACGAAGGTAGCCGACCAAATAAGGTCAGCCCAAGCTGGGAAACTTGCTTCAGATTTTGCTGTCAATCCATCTGTCCGTTCAAGACTCACCGATCTTCAGAGAAAGATATGTAGAAACGGTCAATTTGTTGTTGAAGGAAGAGACATAGGAACGGTTGTTCTACCACATGCGCAGGTCAAAATTTTTTTGACAGCCTCTTTTGAAGAAAGGGTCAAAAGAAGGCTTAAAGAATTGCAGGGAAAAGGAGTGAATTTGACATTTGAAGAAGTGGCAAACCTGATGAGACTTCGAGATGAACAAGATTCAAAAAGATCTCTTGCTCCAATGAAGCCTGCTGAAGATGCCATAATCATTGACACAACAGGCAAGAGCATCGAACAAGTTGTAGAAGAGATTTGTCAGATCATCTCCAGGAGGATGGATCGTGAGAGTAATCGTTGCTGAAGATATAGGATTCTGTTTTGGCGTTCAGCGGGCTCTACAGATGGTCAATTCGAAGGTCGAAAGTCACGAAAGAACTTACACGCTTGGTGAAGTCGTCCACAACAAATCAGTAATCAAGTCACTTGAGCAAAAAGGGATTAAGGTGATACAAGACAGTATCCCACATGATGCAAAAAGTTCTGTTCTGGTGATTCGTGCGCATGGAGTACCAAAGAATCAACTGCAACAGCTAAGAAAGATCTTTAAAACAGTCATAGATACGACTTGTCCGATCGTAATGAAATTGTTCATTACTGCAGAAAGAATGCACAGACAGGGCTACAAAATCATAGTATTCGGCAAAAAGAACCATCCAGAGATGCAGGCTCTATCAGGTTATGTACAAGATGCCGTGATAACGACCGACCCAGTAGTCCTAAGTACAAAGACTTGCATCTTATCACAAACGACAATGTCGGTAAAGGAATTCCGTGACTTTGTTGGAAAATCAATTGAAATTTCCAGTTTTAAGGAGCTTAGGATTATGAATACCATATGCCACGTGACGGCAAAAAGAGAATTACAGGTAGAAGAGATAGCACAGCAGAGCGATCTTGTGATTGTTCTTGGAGGAAAAAACAGTTCTAACACATCAAAACTTGCTAAAATAGCTTCGCAGATAACAAGAACGGTCCACATAGAAGAACCATCTGAAATTGACGAATTTGATTTAAGTGATATAAAAACTGTAGGTATAGTTACTGGCACTTCAACGCCCCAAGAAGATGTGAAAATACTCACCGAAAAAATTCTTAATAGGAGGGAAAAGGAATGAGTGAGAAAAACGAAAAGATGGAAAATTTTCAAGAGTATTTAGACTTCATTGAGAACATACCGGGTCAAGTTGTGGAGGCGACTGTAACAAGAATAAATCCTGCCGAAGGTATCTCCGTAGACTTTGGTGGCAAAGGGGAAGGATTGATACCTCAGACAGAGTTGGTCCGCCCAGCCACCGAATATTCAGTCGGTCAAAAGATCAAAGCTCAGATTCTCAAGATAAACGACGAAGAAGGATACGCAGTCCTCTCAGAGAGAAAGCCCTACACAAGAGAAATGAGAAACTTGTTGAAAAAGGCATACGAGTCTAAGACACCAGTCAAAGGTAAGATAACACAAGCAATCCCTGGGGGTTACCAAGTAACAATCTATGGGATTTTCGATGCTTTCCTACCTGGTTCTCAATCAATGCTGAAGAGGGACCAGCCAATCCCAGAAAGAGAAATGGACTTTCTGATCACAGAATACTTCATAGACCGAACCCGCCAAAGAATAATCGTTTCAAGAAGAGTTCTCATAGATCAACTGAAAGAAGAGTTCTTCAGAACACACAAGGTACAAGATCAGATCGAAGGTACTGTAGAACAAATTACTGATACGCATGCAATAATCAATTTCGGACCAGTCAAAGGATTTTTGCCAAACTCCGAAATATCTCATGATCCCTCTCTTTCGGCAAGGGATGTACTCAAGAGAGGAGAAAAAGTAAAGGTCAAGATAATCGAGATAGACCAAGCGAGATCTTTAGTTACCGTCAGTTTGAAAGCATTGGAACCAGATCCCTGGTCGAAGGTGATGGAAAAATATCCTGTTGGTACAACAGTCCACGGTACTGTAAAGAGTATTTTGCCATTTGGAATATTCGTAAATCTTGAACCTGGCCTTGATGGTTTAATACATATCTCTGAAATATTCTGGGGTAGTAAGAAGGCCGATCTG
This sequence comes from Pseudothermotoga sp., assembly GCA_046294065.1. Taxonomy (GTDB): domain Bacteria; phylum Thermotogota; class Thermotogae; order Thermotogales; family DSM-5069; genus Pseudothermotoga_B. The sequence continues at coordinate 1,604 of JBKBIU010000111.1, read as the reverse complement.
CACAAATATTTCAAGGTTGGGCAGGTTATCCAAGCAGAAGTTGTGGAATTGGATGACCAGAAACGCAGGATAGCACTGAGTTACAAAAAAGCAAAGGGAGATCCGTGGGAAAATATAAACCAGAAATACTCTGAAGGCAGTGTTGTGAATGGTACTGTACAAAGAGTTCTATCAACAGGAATCATAGTTGAAATAGAAGACGGAGTCAGCGGGTTTGTACCAAAATCAGAGTTGTCTTGGAATAAGATAAAAGATCCATCTGAACTCTTTAAAGAAAAGCAAAAGGTCCAAGTCAAGATCTTATCCATTGATTCACAACAAAGACGAATGAGATTGAGTGTGAAACAGCTGTTACCTGATCCCTGGGAAGAGGTTCTGACAAAATTGACTGAGAATTCAGTTGTAAAAGCAAGAGTCAAATCAAAGGTGAACTCTGGGTTCATAGTGATCTTAAAAGATTTCTCAGTCGAAGGTCTCATGCCTTCAGGACATGCTCCGGAAGATCTCAAAGAAGGAGATGAATTAGAGGTTCTTGTTTTGAGATTGATCCCTGAGCGGAGAAAGGTATTGGTCAGTCAAAAGAAACTTGAAGAGAAAAGGGCATACGAAGAATACAGAAGCAAGATAAGTGAAAAACAAAGTCAAAAAACACTTGGTGATAGGATGAAAGGCTGATGGCTGTCGTTGTCATTGCAGGTAGGACAAACGTTGGAAAATCTACTCTTTTCAACAGGCTGATAGGAAAACGCAAAGCGATAACAGAAAAGATAGAAGGCGTCACACGTGATTCTATAAAAGGTCTCGTCGTTTATGACGAGACCGCCTTTACTTTGTACGATACCTGCGGTGTCTTTGAAAAAACCGATGATGTGATTCTTTCAGCCATGAAAAACAAAGCCTTCGAGACTTTCCAGCAAGCAGATCTGATACTCTTCGTCGTCGATGGGAGGAACGGCATCACCTCCGATGACGAGTACGTGGCAACCCAACTCAGAAAACTTGGTAAGAAGATCTTGCTGGTGATAAACAAAGCAGAGAATATTTCCGCCGTTGAAAAGAATATGTCTGATATACTCAGACTTGGTTTCGATGATTATGTAATCGTTTCAGCACAACATGGAAACAACACAGATGAATTGGTTGAAAAGATCTTAAAGATTCTCAAAGATGAAAAGGTTGTCTTGGAAAAAACACCAAAAGAGCCAGCACCTACTATCGCCATAGTTGGTAAACCCAATGTTGGAAAATCTTCTCTGTTCAATGCATTGATCGGTCAGGAACGTTCGACCGTTACTCCCATTCCTGGTACAACTAGAGATGCCATCGATGAAACGATAACTCTTTCAGGTAAGAAATTCACTTTCGTCGACACCGCAGGAATGAGGCGCAAGAGCAGAATCCAAAGAAAAACAATTGAATACTTTAGCATCAATAGAACGATCAAAGCAATAGAATTAGCTGATATAGTTCTGCTGCTCATGGACGCAGCAGAAGGTATAACACAACAAGATAAAAAGATTGCAGATCTCATCTTGAGCAATGGCAAAGCCATGGTTTGTGTGATGAATAAATTCGATCTGAGTAATGTTTCTAAGAAAGATTAC
>JBKBIU010000110.1:0-5215 GCA_046294065.1 Pseudothermotoga sp. | reverse complement strand
ATAAACCTCAAAGCTCAGTGGATCTTGGTCTGGATCTGAACATTCCCATTCCAATCTAACTGGTATGTTCACAGATTGAGCACCATCTGGTGGAGAAATGACTTTTGGAACATATGGAGCTCTGTTTTGCCCAGCTTGAGCAGTTGTGAAAATTGCTGGGTCACTTTGACTAATATATTGACCGTCAAAGGCTTTCACAAACCATGTGTATGTCTTTGATGGTTGAAGGTTGTACTTTGTGTACTGGTAGTTTGTGGTTGTCGCTAAAAAAGAGTCATCCAGATACAGCTCGAACTTCAGAGGATCTTGATCCGGATCAGTGCACTTCCATTGAAAGACAACCTGTGTATAATCAACGTTCTGTGAAGACGGATAAGGCGACCAAAGTTCTGGCTTTTCTGGAGCTCTGTTGATCTTTTTGGTAGAAAAGCTCAACCAATCTGAATCTGTTTTGTTATTCCCATCGTCTGCGATCACTTTCCAGTAATAGGTTTTATTCGGTTCAAGTTCTTGTCTGTAAGAACTCTTGGGGCCTTTGTAAACTGATTTAGTGTTGATCTTACTTTCTCCAAAGAGTACTTCGTATGTTAGGACATCGTTTTCAGGATCAATGAATTTCCACGTGAGAGTTGTACCCGTGGCAACGTCGGTGGCGCCGTTCTCTGGAGTTGATGAAATAAATTGTGGACGTTTGTTGGTGGCTACAGAAGGCCCACCACAGGCTGTCAAGAATAATATGAAAGCAAGGAATGCAATTGTTAACACGCTGATAGGTTTCATTGACGACCCCTCCTTGTTGATAGTTAAATAGACATTAACTTTGTCCTTTTTGATGCTATTATATACCATGAGAACTCTCAAGCCATGGGAGGAGTTTGGATGGATGAAAGAGAGGAATTGTTGAAAAAGATCAAGATTCTTGAGGATCAACTTGAATACTACCGCATGCGTGACGCACAAATGGAACAGATGCTTCAAGAATACAACCAGTTTATAAAAAGACAGTTTGAACTGTACGATGATTTTATCAAAGACATAGGTACCAGCAGAATTGTAGATCCAATTACGCGAGTTTATTCTTCAGAACACATGAATCGTTTGATAGCTTATTACCATCAAAAAGCCTTTGAAGAAAACAGAGGTTACGCGATCGTGATGGTTAGAGTGTGTAAGCAAAATGAGGAATTTGAGAAACATCTTGTGTTGGTTGGAAAGCTTCTAAAAAATGTAGTACGTGTTCCAATGGACAGTGTGGGAAAGATTTCTGACGATACCTTTGCTATTCTCCTGACGGACGTGAACAAAGAAAACGCACAAAGGGTTGTAGAAAGAGTTAAGGACTCGCTCAGAAGAAGCTTAGAAGTGGAGACAAAGGTGTCTTTTAAAGTCTATCCAAACGATGGAGAGGACTTGGAAAAGATTATTCATCAGCTTCAATCGGAGGTATCTTAGGTGGGTAGGTTGATCATTGAGGGGCCGGCCAAATTAAGTGGGTCGGTTAAAATCTCTGGTTCCAAGAACTCTGCTTTACCTATTCTTGCAGCTACTCTCTTGTTTGATGAAAGAGTTATCTTGGAAAACATACCAGACTTGATGGATATTCACACGATGATTGAGATACTAAGCGCAGCCGGGTGTAAGGTTATCTTCAGCAACGGTGTTGCTACGATTGATCCTCCAACGAATCCTAATACGGACATACCCTATGAACTTGTTAGAAAGATGAGGGCTTCTTTCAACGTACTGGGTCCATTAGCTGCGAAATTTCAAAAGGCTTCCGTTTCGCTACCTGGTGGTTGTTCCATAGGTGTCAGACCGGTGGATTATCATCTCGAAGGTTTGCAAAAGCTTGGCTTTTCAACGAATATAGAACATGGTATCGTAACGGCCAAGTTGGAAAAAAAGGTAGATGAGGTCATTATATCCCTACCATTTCCAAGCGTTGGAGCCACAGAACACATAATGACAACCGCAGCCGTTCTCGATGGGACTCACACAGTCATAGAAAATGCCGCGATGGAGCCAGAGATAGAAGACTTAGCCATCTTTCTGAACCAAGCAGGTTGTAAGATTTTGGGCGCCGGTACAAGACGCATAGAAGTCTTTGGTGTTAAAAGAGTACATGGCTGTGTCCATAGGGTCATACCGGATCGAATCGAGGCAGGAACTTATATAATTGCCATCGCAGCCACCATGGGAGATGCTTTGGTGGAAAATTTGAATGTGTCACATCTAATATCGTTGTTCGATGTACTGAGAAGTTCCAAAGTGAATCTATCACAAATATGTGAAGACAAGGTAAGGGTTTCCATGAACCAAAGACCAGACCCTGTGAAAATTCAGGTGACCCCGTACCCGGGTTTTCCGACGGATTTGCAACCTCAGATCATAGCCTTTCTTTCGAGAGCGCAAGGCACATCGATTGTTACGGAAACTGTTTTCAAATCACGGTTCCAGCATGTCGATGAACTCAAGCGTTTTGGAGCAAGGATAGAGGTCAGCGATGGAACCGCCATTGTTCATGGTGTTGAAAAACTCAGTGGGACGCAAGTGAGTGCCACTGATTTGAGAGCTGCCGCGGCACTTGTGATCGCTGGCTTGATGGCAAATGGTACGACTTTGATCAGCGAAGTAGACCAAATATTCAGAGGTTATGAAAGGGTTGTTGAAAAGTTTTCGAGTCTTTCGGCGGTGATTCAGTATCGAGAGTAGACTTTCAGAGGTCATTTCAAAGCTCAAAGAAAAACTTACGCACTGTGATCTGTGCCCTGTTCAATGTGGGGTGAATAGGTATCACGAGACTGGTAAGTGTAAGGTTGGTGCTCAAGCAAAAGTAATGAATGTCGTTCTGCATCTTGGCGAGGAACCTCCAATCAGTGGTGAAAATGGTGCAGGTACGATCTTTTTCAGCGGATGTAACCTTCGTTGTGTCTATTGTCAGAACATGAATTTCAGTCAGTTAGCGAAGGGCGTTGAGATAACCTCTGGAGAGCTTGCCGAAATCTTTCTGGATTTACAATATCACGGTGCCGAGACGCTGAACCTTGTCACCCCCACACCACATCTTCTTTCAATAGTCCAAGCCCTTGAAATTGCCAAACAGAAAGGTCTGAATTTGCCTGTTGTTTTCAATACGAGTAGTTATGAATCTGTTGAAACTCTTAAACTGCTTGAAGGAATCGTTGATATCTACTTGGCAGATTTGAAATATGGTGATGACCAGGCAGGTTATATTTATTCCCTTGTGAAAGATTACTACACCGTTGCTACTCGAGCACTCATGGAGATGCATAGACAGGTTGGGGCATTCAAAGAAGAGCGTAAAAAAGGTCTCATAGTTAGACATCTTGTACTTCCCAATGATGTAGGAGGTACCCAGAGGGTAATGGATTTTGTTTTTTACTCCCTATCGCCGTCGGTACCGATTTCATTGATGTCTCAGTATAATCCATTGTTTGGAGCCAGAACTGATCCGTTGATTGCAAGAAAGATCACTAAGGAAGAATATGAAACGGCAATAGAAAGAGCCGTTGAATTGAATATGGTTGGTTGGATCCAAACCGATGAAAAAAAGAGAGTAACGGCAAAACCAGTCAAATCAACTTACAAAATCATAAGCCTGTTGAAATCAAGAACATGAATAACAAAGCCCCAAGTGCTATGAAGGTAGTTGTAAGTATTATTTCTTTCGTGTTAGTATAGTGAGATCTATCTATCTTCACAGATTCTGTCGCCACGAAGGTTTCCTTCTCTGTCTGGGCAACGGCTCTGACTGTGTACTCACCATCTGCTACACCTTTTCCATCCCAGGAAACCTGATTTGAACCAGCTTTGGCTTTTCCAGTCCACTGCCAAAGGACGTTTTGATTGTTATCTACAACGCTGATCGTCAACTGTGCAGTCTTTGAAAGGTATACATAGAAAGTCGTGTAATCATTGTACCAGTCACCGTTAGGAGAAAATTCCTTCGGTTCTACCTTCAAATTTATGGACAAGACTTCCTCTATTAGATTTATATTGACGCTTGTTTCCTTCAAATATGAGATATTCAAAAGCCGAGTTTCTGGTATGTACCCGCTTGCTTTAAAGGTGATGTACACACTGCCTTCGGGTACATATACAGTGTCTTTTACACTATCTACCTTTCCAAGGAATCTGTTTTCAGAATATATTTCAACTGGATAGACGTTGGAATATACCCTTAAATTACCAGCTTTAGTGAGGGGAGCATAAAGGATCACTTGACCTGGTTGCGATAGATAAACGATACTATCAAAGACAAGATACCAATTCTTGCTCACAGTTATCCTGTGTTCACCTGATGAACGTAAAGTTATTTGCAAAACACCGTTTATATCAGAAATGCCCGCAAATATTCCGTTCACATGCACATTAGCAAAAGGCTCTGTTCTGATTATGACAACATAATTTGCGCTAACTAGCACGACAAAGAACAGAAAGATCAAAACGATCAATTTCTTCATGCTACACCTCCACATCTCACCAACTTGTTGTTGTATACCAATCAACGATATTTTCTATAATCCAGATCTCACCACTCTGGTAATATTCTACACCGATCACAATAGGTTCGGTGGATCTAATATCGACTACTCCAGAAGTTTGAGAGTTCAATTCTTTTGTCAGATCAACATAAGCGGAGGCCTTGGGTAAGATATTTCCTGACAACTCTTTTATGACGTTCCCTGTGTAGTCATATACCCAGACGTACACTTCCGTTTCTTTATTGGAAGTGTTCATCAAAGAAAAAGCAGTCTCGGCACTACTGAAATTTGTATAGCTGATACCATACCAGTAATACTTTGCATTGGAAGAAGTTTGTACTGGTTCTATCACGTGGTTTCGGCAAAAGAGCATTTCACTGTCTTTGTAGAGAACGGAGATGTATAAAAGTTGGTCACTTTGAAGCAGCACTAATCCCCAGTTTTTATCACTTTGAGGTACTTTCTGTACAAGATCTATGTAAACTGTCTCGTAGGGTTTTGATCTGAAGGTATCTTTCCAGATCTCTTTACCATCACAGTTGTAAACTACTACTCTAAAGTACGCATTTTCGTCGCTCAGATTTGAGACAAGCAATGCTGTGTTCTTGCCGGGTGTCGAATCATGATAAAGACCATAGTTGGCAGAAAAGACAATTACCGAAAGGAACATTGTGAAGATCAACAAAATTCTCTTCATCGATCTCACTCCC
>JBKBIU010000109.1:0-5233 GCA_046294065.1 Pseudothermotoga sp. | reverse complement strand
AAAAGGCACGCTGAATATCTTTACTAACCCCGTTGGCGCTGTCATATACGTAGACGGTAACTACGTGGGAGTATCTACTTCTGGTGGCATAAGCGTTCAAGTTGATCCAGGTGTTCACACGATCATTGCACAACTTGCGAACTATCAAGAATCCAGTGTCAGTGTCAATGTCGCTTCGGGTGAAACGAGAAGAGTGGATATAACACTGATACCGGTAGTCAGAAAAGGTATCATCAGGGTGGTCACCAACCCTGTAGGTGCTTCGGTGTATGTGAATGGCGCTTATTACGGTACAGCGCCCTCAGGTGGGCTCAATATCGAAGTGGATGCAAATGTCGTGCATAGGGTCTTGGCATCTATGACAGATTACGAGGATACTTCGGTAGATATTCAAGTTGCCCCGAATGAAACAAAGACTGTCACTTTAACACTTCAACCCATACTGAAGGTTGGAACGGTAAGTATAAATACTACACCGACCAATGCACTGGTCTATATCAACGGTTACTTGAAGGGTGTCACGCCGTTGAAGATCGACCTTGACTATGGAACATACCAGCTTGTCTTGATAAAAGGTGGCTATTATGTAGAAATCATTACTCTGAAAGTGGACAAGAAAAATATGACCATCAACGCCACACTCAGACCTATTCAGTGATATTCAGTGATCAAAAAGGGGGGCTAAAGTCCCCCCCTTTTATTCTCTCACATCCACTATGGAAGCAGAGGGAATTCCTTCAAGAAACCTTCTTTCAAACTCTTGTTTTTTGAGGTTTTTGACCTTGACTACTACATTGTATTCTTGTTCTGATTTTTCATAGGTAGATACAGAAATGAGATCGCCACCTGACTGATACATCAAATAAAGTATCCTCGATAGAATGCCCGGGACGTTCTGTAGACGAAATACATACCTTATTCCTTTTTCTCTTGCTCCGAGAATGTTTGTGAAAACTTTAAAGATATCCGATTCTGTTATTATACCGACCAACTTTTCTTCTTCAAGAACTACAAGGGAACCTATCTTTTTATCGGCCATGATCTTTGCTGCATCTTCTATGGGCGTATTCGGGTGAACATGAATCACTTCTTTTCTCATGATTTGCTTTATCTTCAGTTTATTCAAAAGACTCGTGAGTTCCCAGACATCCAATGTTGTAGCCTGGGAAGGCGATGCAGAGAGTAGATCTTTCTCTGTGACGATCCCCACAACCTTCCCGTCCTTAACGACTGGTAATCTCCTTATTCCTCTTTTTCTTATTAAGTCCATTGCCTCAGAGAAGGTGCTGTCTGGTGAAATAGTTATCACTTCTTGAGTCATGGCATCCTTGACAAACACAAAGCCACCCCCTTAGGTCTATCTTAACAAAAAAAGGACCCACGAGTGGGCCCTTTTTTGCAAAAACTGTCATTTAGAACAACAATCCAATCAAGCCAAGCACGGCACCTACTGCACCAACTAAGATACCTATCATAGCCATGTTGTAAACTTCGTCGATCTTCTTTGAGAACTGTACTGTGGCAGCTTCTACGTCCGTCTTCCACGGTTTACCATCAACTGTCTTTTTCACCGATGCTATTTCCTGTTCATTCTGGGAAAGTTTCTGGTTCAAAGAGACAACCTGCCCTGCCAGTGTACCAACATTGCCTTCAAGGACTGAAACCTTCTTTGCAGCCTGTGCTGCATCTGCCACATCTTTTTTCAGCTTTTCTACATCTGTTGCAAGCGACGCCACTTGACCTTCAACCAATGAAAGTCTTGCATCCAGCTGATTTGAAGTTGTGGTAAGAGCTTTTTTCAGAGAATCCACGTCCGTTGCAAGCTTTGACTCGAGCATGGCAACCCTTGCCTCAAGATCGGTAAAACTCTTCCTGAGTGTTAGAAGTGTTTGTATGTTGCTTTCCACTGCATCAATTCTTTTACTCAGTGTGGTGATATCGCCCTTGATTTGATCAACCGACTTTGCCACTGTGTCGATCCTTGCAGACAGCGAATCAATCTTGGCAGAGATAGATGAAACATTCGCATTGACGGCGTCTATATTACCTCTCAGCTGTGCAAGGACCTGATTAGAAATCTGCGCTTGGAGATCGGAAACACTCTTTTCAACGGCAGAGACTTTTGAAGAGAGTTGATTGTACATGGTCATCATTTTATTTTCAGATGCAGCAATCATAGTTGGCATATCTTTCTTTACCTGAGCGATATCCACGATCGTTGCTTTAAGGTTTGAAATCTCAGCAAGCACAGTTTGTAATGTTTGATCACTCGCAGCAATTTGTTCACTGTTTCTCTGAACCCTTGTCAAAGCTGTACTTATCAAATCTTCAACCGTGGAAAGTCTCTTAACTACACTCTGTAGATCACCTGTGGAAATACTTTTTTCGATCTGTTGAGTTAGATAATCCAAAAGCTTTTTCATAGCAACGGCAACCTGATAACGCGTCATAGGATTGTTACCTTGGAAGGTGCCGTCGGGCATCCCCGAAACGATCCCCAACTTTGAAAGTGTTGTTACTGCCTCATAAGCCCAATGATTCACAGGGACATCTGAAAAACTTTGCGCATAAACAAAAGCGGCAACAGTTAATAAAACCACCAGAAGAATCTTCTTCATGAATTCCACCTCCATTGGATATTTTCTTGTACTATATTACCACAACAACTATTCTTTAGACATCCCAAATCACTTGATTGTTTGAAAACAAACGTGATATAATGTAGATAAAGATAGTCTGAATTTGGAGGTGTGTTATGGCCATCTCGCTGACACAGGTTGATATTTTCACAGCCTTTATACATGGAATTATATCTTTCTTCAGCCCTTGCGCCATACCTTTGATTCCTTCATTCGTAGCCTTGTTAGTTTCAGAAAAGGGAATGAAATCTTTCTGGAGAATCATAGGTTTTTTTGTAGGTCTTTCCATAACTTTTTCTATCTTAGGTGCTCTTTCAGGTTCCATAGGTGTTCTGGTAAATCGATCATTGATGCGTTATGTGGCTGGTTCTTTGATCTTATTAATGGCAGTCCTTTTCCTGTTTGAAGTTCAAATCTTTAAGATCAGATCCTTTAACTTCTATCATTTCCGATCTGGTGGTTTCGTATCGGGCATAATCATTGGTGTCGGCATAGGCCTTGTTTGGATACCTTGTGCAAGTCCTGTATTGGCATCGATATTGGTGATTGCCTCTACAAAAACAAGTGTTTCAAAAGGCGCCTTGATGCTTTTTGTCTACTCTTTGGGGATATCTATTCCCTTTCTATCAGTGGGGGGAATAGTTTCAAAGGTTTTCACAAAGGTGAGCTTCAAAAGACCGGTTTTTGAAAGAATTCTCAAATATGCTTCAAGTATATTGCTTTTCATAATAGGTGTTTTAGTTTTTACAGGAAAATTTTTCTCTTAGAGAGGTGGTTGCAAAATGAAGAAATCTGTGATACTCCTTGTTCTTTTATTTGGCAGCTTATTGATAGCACAATCAATTCTCTTTACAGATCTTGAAGTAGCAGTAAATTTGGCAAGGATAGAACAGAAAAAGCTTGCCATAGTTTTCACCACACAAACTTGTCCCTACTGCGTAAAGTTGAAAAATGAGACGTTGACCGACAAGACTGTGAAAGAACTGATACTGGCAAACTATATCTTTGCAGAAGCAATGTTTGACTACAACAAAAAGACATCAGCCTTTGGTAGGTCCATGACCTATCCTGAACTTTTTTCCGTATTCCAGGTCAACAGTGTACCTGTTACATGGTTTTTCACGAGTGAAGGGACTCCACTGATCTATCTACCTGGTTATGCTCCTGCACAGACCTTTGCGCAAGTTCTCAAGTATGTCTATCAGGAATTACCTGAAGATTTCCAACAATATATGAAGAAGAAAGACAATTTCCAAGGTGAGCAAAAGATTGTTCTCGTTAACGAAGAACAAGCCCAATATGTGCTGAAGAACGATCCCTTTTCGGTCCTAGCGGACAAAATGCCGCAAAAGATAGATCCATACAAAGTGTATGTTGTGCAGGAGGAAGAACTGGCACAGAAACTCTCAGATGCAGGGGTATTCAGGATACTCGTTGTAAAGCAGGATTAGTCAGCCTCTGTTTTTTGAGTTCTACGTTTCCTTGAGAAATTCAAGTAAATGCCCATAACGAATATAACCAGTGAAAGAACTAACAGCACGACAAGTCCTGCTGTACTTGAAAAGAGTGCAAGGGTTTTTTCTTGGTCATTTGAGACGAGGAAGTAAATCCACCCAATTGTCTCTATTGAAAGTATCACAGAGGCTGTCAAAAGACTTAGTACTGCTATAACCGATGAACTCTTTCTCATGGCAAAAAGACCGGCAAAGATTCCAAAAGCTGCACATATTCCAAGTAATATAATGAACCAATTGTTCTGAAAGAACTCGTTCGTTTTTGATAAAACATCAAACCTCTTTATCAAGAAATCCAAAAGATAGTAGACTACACCGGCACCTGCAAAGAAACCGACCAAGAAGACAAAAACTTTGAAGAGTACATACAGCGCTATTGCAGATACTATTCCAAGTACAAAGAAAGCAACGTACTGGCTTAACTCCGATCCAGCCACCCATTCACGAAATTTCTCAAATTTGTCGTAGAGCACAGGATAGATTACAAATCCACCAAGTAGAAAGCCAAACAAGCTTACAGAAACTTTTTCAACGAACTTTGCTGCAAAGATCAAGAAAGCGCAGATGGGTATAACTACATACCAACTCTGTAACATGATCCAGAGATATTGATCTGCATTCTGCATCAGCTGTTCAAAGGTTAGCAAAATGAGTCACCTCCATAGTATAATAACACTTGTCATGACGATAAGAACAGGAGGTCTTATTCATGCATGTATCAAAGAACGTTTCTTCCATAGCTGCATCAAAGACTCTGGAAGTGAACGCACTTGCACAAGAACTCAAGAAAAAAGGAATCGATGTTGTGAATCTAACAGCAGGCGAACCTGATTTTCTCACACCAGATCCCATTGTTGAAGCAGCTGTACAGGCTCTCAAGATGGGTTTCACAAAATACACAGATTCTTCAGGAATTCCTGAACTTAGAGAGATGATAGCCAAAAATGTTTCAGAGAAATTCAAAGTTCCATGCACCTCAAACCAGGTCGTTGTGAGTAATGGTGGAAAACAAGCTATCTTCAATGCACTCGCGAGCGTGGTGAGTCAGAACGATGAGGTGATCATCATCGATCCATGCTG
>JBKBIU010000108.1:0-5249 GCA_046294065.1 Pseudothermotoga sp. | reverse complement strand
AGGTTGGACAGTTGTAGTTTACTTTTCTGCACATTAATTATTTTTCAGAAAGAAAAAATGCGAAATTCAAAGAAAACGGCAAATTTTAAAAGATTTGTGGAGTTTTGTTCAAAAAAAGTCAGGATTTTTCCTGACGAAAAAGAATAACCATGACTAATTGAATTTGCCTTCTTAGGCCGTGAAAGAATACAATAAAGAAGATCTCCGTTGGAAAGGGGTGTGTTGGTATGAGAAAGTTTCTAACGATCCTGTTATTTGTATCCTTAACTTTAATAGCCTTCGCTCAACTCACTGTCCCAAGGAATGAGACACTCATAGTGAACCAGCTAACGGGACGCGTTGGAACACCTGGGAACTTCAACCTTTGGGTCGGTTGGAAATGGTTTGATAGGGGATTGCACAACCTGTTGCTCGAGCCTTTGTGGTGCGTCGAATATGCAACCGGTGAAATCATCAACGCATTGGCTGCAGAACCACCAATTTACAACAAGGACTTCACCCAGTTAACCATCAAGCTCAGAAAAGGTGTTTACTGGAGTGACGGAGTACCATTTACAGCCGATGATGTAGTCTACATGATTGAACTGTCGAGAAACACAGCAGGCTTTGCGTACAATTCACAAATGCAAGAAGTCAAGGAAGTGAAAAAACTTGATGATTACACAGTCCAAGTCGAATTGGTTAAACCGAACTCCAGGTTCCACACATATTTCCTCGACAGATGGGGAGGATTCAGACCCTTGCCGAAACATATTTTCGAAAAAGTTAGTGACCCGTTGACCTTTGAGTTCAATCCACCCGTTGGAACCGGTCCATATGTACTTCACAGTTACGATTCTGGTGGATACTGGACTGTGTGGCAGAGAAGAGAAGATTGGCAGAGAACGCCAACTGGAATGCTTTATGGTATGCCACAGCCAAAGTACGTTGCAGTGATCACCTATGGCGGTCCTGACAAACAAGTTCTTGCCATGGCTCAGCATCAGCTCGATGCCGCAGACCTCACCATGGAAGCTTTGAGGGCTGTTTTGATGAGAGTTAGCACCGCCAGAGCTTGGAGAAAGGATTATCCTTGGACTGTTAACATCGATCCATGTGTCACCGGTATTACACTCAACAACATGGTAGAACCTTTCAACAACAAGGATGTAAGATGGGCACTGACGTTAGCCATAGATATAGTCGAATATGCTGGCAACGCCTTTGATGGAGCTGTAACGATAAGCCCAATTCACATACCGCTGACCAAAGCATACATGGACACATATTTTGCAAGACTTGAAGACTGGTTGAAGAATTTCGAGATCGACATCGGCGATGGACAGAAGTTCAAACCCTACGATCCAAATGCTGGTCTAAGACTTGCTGATTATGCTAGAAAAAGAGGTTATCCAGTTCCAAAGGATCCAAATGAAATAAAGTACATCTTTGGACCTGGTTGGTGGAAATATGCACCAGAAGTAGCAGAAAAACTGCTGATCAAGAACGGATTCAAAAGAGATCCAAGGACACGTGGTTGGTTGTTACCTAGCGGTGAACCATGGAAGATAACCGTTTACTGCACTAACACAAACCCCGCTCATCCAGCGTACAGAAATGCCTTTGCCGTGGCACAAGAATGGAGAAAATTCGGCATCGATGTGGATGTTGTAGTCTTCGACACCCCGACGGTTGTCCAGCAGGGTAACTTTGAAGTAAGTTCAGATTGGCCAGCGGCTGAACCTTGGGGCGGTCACCCAGACCTATACCGTGTTCTGGACCCATTCTACTCGTCATACATGGTGGCAATAGGCGAAAACGCTGCATGGGGTAACTATTCAAGATGGATGAACCCGCAAATCGACAAAGTTATAGAATCTCTGAGGCTTACGGACTGGAACGACACGGACAACATCGTAAAACTTGGTTTGGAAGGTCTTAAACTCCTTATTGAAGATATGCCGTCTATTCCAACTTTCAACTACCCTGGTGTCATAGCTTGGGATGAGTATTACTGGACAAACTATCCTGGTGCCGAAAACATGTATTCGCAACCGTATCATCACTGGCCTAATCTCAAATACATGCTCCCATTCCTCAAACCAACCGGTAGGAAATGATCATTTCATCAGCTGCCAAAGCCGGGGACTTATACCCCGGCTTTGGTTAAATAACAATTGCATTGAGGGAAAATATAATCGAGGAGGTTAAGAGTATTGAACTTCGTTAAAAGATATCTTCTTCCAAGGCTGATAATTTACTTTCTGGTGATTTTCATTGGTATAACAACGGTTTTCATCATACCACGTCTTCTGCCAACGGACCCTGTTTTGCAAACCATTACACGGTTGAGAGCACAGGGAGCCTATATGGACCCAGAATCGACACAGAGAACTATTGAAACGCTTCAGGAACTCTTTGGCCTGAAGGGTAGTCTTTCAGATCAGTACGTAAGATTTTGGCAGAGGTTATTCAAGGGAGATTTCGGTCCATCCTTCTTTCAGTTTCCAACTCCAGTGATCACTTTGATAAAGCAATCGTTGCCATGGACTGCTGCTTTACTGTTAACTACAACTTTGGTCTCGTGGTTATTGGGAAACATTTTGGGTGGCTTTGCAGGCTATTTTTCAAATCAAAGATGGGGAAGGATTATGGACTACTTTGCTATGGTGATACGGCCCATGCCTTATTATATTCTTGCCCTGGGGCTTCTCATATTACTTGCCTACATTTTTCCGGTCTTTCCCCTGGGCGGTGGATACACAATAGGAATGCGACTAACTTGGAGTTTGGATACGCTTCTAACCTTACTAAGACACGCTTTTTTACCTGCTCTTTCGTTGCTTCTCATAGGTACTTTTATCTGGTTTCAAGCTATGAAACTGGTTGTCCAGAGTGTGAAAAATGATGATTTTGTGAAATATGCAGAAGCAGGTGGCATAAGGTTCGACAAAATTGCCACGAAGTACGTTATAAAAAATGCGATGTTGCCTCAAATAACAGGATTGGCACTTTCCCTTGGGCAGATTTTTAGCGGTGCATTGATCACCGAAATGGTTTTTTCTTACCCTGGCCTTGGAACACTGCTTTACAACGCCATCTTCACGGGAGATTACAACCTGCTTATGGGAATAACGGCCATCTCTATCCTTGTAGTCACGACAAGTATTTTGGTAATAGACCTACTCTATCCGTTGTTTGATCCAAGGGTCAAATACAAATAAGGAGTGAGAAAATGAAAGTATTGAAAGACTTGCTGAGGGATGGCAAATTTGCCTTTGGATTTTTTGTTTTGATTTTTTTGGTCTTTCTTGCCATTTTGTCCTTTTTTTCCCCCTATGATCCCTACAGATGGAACTTAGTTCCAAGAGATATGCCTCCATCGTGGCCACATATTCTTGGAACAACTTCAAGAGGGCAGGATGTGTTTTGGGAATTGTGCTTCGCAGTGAGAAACTCTCTTGTCATGTCTTTGATAGCCGGTGTCCTTTCCAGAATCATTGCCATCTTAGTTGGGATGGTGGCTGGTTACAGAGGTGGAATGGCAGATAGATTCCTCATGTTTCTGAGTGATTCCTTTCTTGTATTACCTCTTTTTTTGATAATCGTACTGATTGGTTCTATGGCGAAAGCCCGTTTGAGCTTGGTCTCTTTAGGACTTCTTCTGGGTGTCTTTGGTTGGGCATGGGACGCACGGATCATCAGA
Source organism: Pseudothermotoga sp. (assembly GCA_046294065.1). GTDB lineage: Bacteria > Thermotogota > Thermotogae > Thermotogales > DSM-5069 > Pseudothermotoga_B. The sequence continues at coordinate 1,564 of JBKBIU010000108.1, read as the reverse complement.
TCACAAGTTCTCAGTCTTCGTGAAAGGGATTTCACTTATACTTCGCTCTTAAGTGGATCGCACACAATGTCGCTGATCTTTAAAGAGTACATGCCCTTTTTGACACCGTTAGTCTTTGCAACCTTCATTGGAAACGTGTCATGGGCGATAGGTATGGAGATAACTTTGGCTATACTAAATGTTTTCAGAATTGAGATTCCAAGTCTTGGGACTATGCTCCAATGGGCCCTGAATTACCAGGCACTGTTGCTTGGCTATTGGTGGTGGATTGGAACACCTGTTGTGACATCAATCATGCTGTTCGTAGCCCTTTATTTACTTTCAATAAGCATAAGCGAATACTTAGACCCGCGTATGAGAGTACAAAGAATAGGTAAAGCATGAGGTGATGACATTGCAAACGGTTATTTCTACAAAGGAATTGAAATCTTATTACGTTCTTGATGTCTTCGGTAAAGAAAAGGTGGTAAAGGCTGTTGATGGTATAAACATAGATGTTCTTGAGAATGAGATATACGGTATAGCTGGTGAAAGCGGCTGTGGAAAATCAACTTTGTTGAAAGCAATTTTTGGTATCATGGAGCCACCTCTTCGACTGATCGCTGGAAAGGTCCTGTACTTTCACGACGGACAGGTCTATGATCTTTATTCTTTGAATTCAGAAGATCGTCGCAGTTTGAGATGGAAATTCATCTCCTACGTGCCGCAAGGTTCTATGAACGTGTTAAATCCTGTTGTTAAGATAAAAGAAACCTTCAAAGACTTTTTGGACAGTCACCTGAAGGGAAAAACAAAGAGCCAATATTACGAAATGGCAAAAAAGCACCTGACAACTTTAGGGCTCCCTCCAAAGATACTTGAAGCATATCCTCATCAATTGTCGGGCGGTATGAGACAAAGAGTTACCATAGCTTTGGCAACACTCTTAAATCCAAAGATTATTATTGCAGATGAACCAACAACTGCTCTTGATGTCGTGACACAGAGGGGTGTAATTCAACTTCTGAGAGATATTCAGTCAACTCTGATGAATACAATTGTTTTGGTGACCCATGATATGGGTGTCCAAGCGACGATGTCCACTCGAATAGCGGTCATGTATACTGGGAAAATCATTGAAGAAGCACCAACGAAAAAACTTTTTCAAGATCCAAAGCATCCCTATACGAGATATCTCATACACTCTTTGCCAAAGTTTGGCGACAAGTCCAGGCGAGATAGCGCACCTGGCAGCCCGCCATCGCTGGCGGCAGTTCCACCTGGATGCGCTTTTCATCCAAGATGTCCATATGCCTTTGAAAGATGTAAGAGCCAAACTCCAATACTGAAGAGCTACGAACTTGACCACAAGGTCGCTTGCTGGCTGATGGAGGAAAGATAATATGAAAGGACTCCTAAAAATACAAAACCTTACAAAGATCTACTCCATGGGAAGCATCTTCTCCAGAATTAAGATAACGGCGGTAGAAGATGTTACTTTCACTGTGAATGAGCCAGAGATATTTACCTTAGCCGGAGAAAGTGGCTGTGGAAAAACTACGACGGCAAAAATCATCCTTGGTTT
>JBKBIU010000107.1:0-5287 GCA_046294065.1 Pseudothermotoga sp. | reverse complement strand
AAAAAGAAATAGAATTCTACAGGAGGCACTTAGGTGTTCGAGCTTGTCAGTGAATATGAACCAACGGGAGATCAACCACAGGCTATAGAAAAACTTGTTAATGGTATCAAAAAAGGATACAAATTTCAGACACTGCTTGGTGTAACAGGTAGCGGTAAAACTTTCACAATGGCAAATGTGATAGCCTCTTTGAACAGGCCAGCTCTCGTTATCTCTCCAAACAAGACTCTTGCTGCTCAACTTTATAGTGAGTTCAAGGGATTCTTTCCTAACAACAAGGTTGAGTATTTCATCAGTTACTATGACTATTACCAACCAGAGGCTTATATACCTAGCAAGGACTTGTACATAGAAAAAATTGCAGATAGAAATGATATTCTTGTTCGAATGAGGATGTCAACATTTAAATCTGTGCGAACAAGACGTAATGTAGTGGTGGTTGCAAGTGTTTCGAGCATATATGCCTCGGGTGACCCCATCGATTTTGATAGGATGAATATCCAGTTTTACGTAGGGCAAAAGGTTTCACCACATGACGTCGCTCAAAAACTTGCAAAGATGGGATACACACGAAGTAGTGAGATAATGATCGAAGGTTGTTTTAGACTCAGTGGAGATGTGATGGAGATCTATCCGACCTATCAAGACGAGGGTATCAGAATTGAATTCTTCGGTTCGATGGTAGAGAGTATAGAATCCTTTGATAAACTCAATAGGTCTCCTATAGAGAAATTTTCAAATTTAATCATTTATCCTGCTGTGGAGTTCATAACGACGGAGGAAAAAATTAAAAAGGCAATAGAATCAATAAAGATTGAACTTGAACACAGACTAAAGGAATTAACAAATAAGAGAAAATTCTTGGAAGCTCAGAGACTCGAACAAAGAACCATGTATGATATAGAATTATTGTCCACTGTTGGTTATTGTCCAGGTATTGAGAATTATTCAAGGCACATCGATCAAAGATTGCCAGGTGAACCTCCTTACACATTGTTGGATTATTTTGACAAAGATCTGATCGTCTTTATTGATGAATCTCATATAGCTGTGCCACAGCTTAGAGCAATGTCTCGGGGCGATTATTCAAGAAAAAAGAATCTTGTTGATTATGGGTTCAGATTGCCATCGGCCTTTGATAACAGACCTCTGACTTTTGAAGAATTCTTGAAAAAAGTTCCACAGATAATATTCGTCTCGGCAACACCTGGCCCTTTCGAGTATGAGGTGAGTGAACAAGTCGTTGAACAGATAATAAGACCAACGGGCCTCGTTGATCCTGAAGTAGAAGTGAGGCCAACGAAGTATCAAATTGATGATCTTGTCAATGAAATAGTAAAAGTCATCAAACGTAAAGAAAGAGCGCTTGTGATAGTCCTTACAAAGAAAATTGCCGAAAGACTGAGTGAGTACCTCACAGAGCTTGGTATAAGATCCCTTTACATTCATTCAGATCTCGATGCCGTTCAAAGGATCGAGGTGCTCAAAAAACTTCGACGGGGAGATGTCGATGTAGTCGTTGGTATAAATCTACTCAGAGAAGGCCTTGACTTACCGGAGGTTTCCTTGGTTGCCATATTAGATTCTGACAGAGAAGGCTTTCTAAGATCTGAGACTACATTGATTCAGATCATAGGAAGGGTTGCCAGAAATGTGAATGGTAAGGTTCTTATGTACGCAGATAAAGTAACCACAGCTATGCAGAGGGCTATTGATGAGACAAATCGAAGAAGAAGGATACAGATGGAGTACAATAAACGACATCACATAACACCTAAAACGATAATTAAACCACTTCAGATGGAGATATTTCAAGAGTACATGGAACAACAAGCAGAGGAGATAGACTATACTGAATTTGCTAAAGATCTTACAAAAGAGGAATATATAGCCCTCCTCGAAGAGGAAATGTATAAAGCGGCAAGCGAGCTTCGTTATGAAGATGCAGCAAGGTTGAGAGACCATATCTTTAGATTGAGAGGGGATTGAAAAAATGAAGTTAATCTGCGAAGTGGCGAAAAGGGCAGGGGACTTTGCAAAAGAAAGATTTGAAAAGGAACATAGGATCGATATAAAAACGAGAGTCTCCGATGTAGTCACAGAAGTGGATGTAGAATGTCAAAAGATCATCGTAGACAGTATCTTGAAGCACATTCCTGAGGCAAAATTTGTTCTTGAAGAAGGTGATGGCGATACAAAAATACCAAATGCCGAATGTATCTTTGTGGTTGATCCCATCGATGGGACACTCAACTACGCACATTCTTTTCCTTACTTTGCCGTGAGTATAGCAAGGATAGATTACCTTCAAATAACCGAAGCGGCCGTCTATTTACCTATGACGAATGAGATGTTTTATGCCAAAAAAGGGTCCGGTGCGTTCTTGAATGGCACACAAATTTTCAATAGGAACAGGCCATCATTGGAGTGGTCCTTTCTTGTGACTGGCTGGCCTTATGATGAAGCACTGTTTGATTGGACAATCAGGACAGTAGAGAGGCTTACCAGAATTACTCAAGAGATCAGAATACTCGGTTCATCTGCTGCTGAATTATGTCATCTTGCCAGTGGTAAATTCGATGGTTACTGGGAAGTAGGTCTTAAACCATGGGACACGGCGGGAGGAGTTTTGATCGCAACAGAAGCCGGTATCACTGTTACGGGATTAGGAAAGGATTACGATCTTGAATCTGGTGAAATCGTGGCAGCCGTCCCTTCGATACATAAAAGACTCAGGGAAATATTGAGAGAGATCAAGAAATGAGACCAAAGATTATCGTGGAAGGAACCGTTGGCGCAGGGAAAACAACCTTTATAAATTCTTTGGCAGAAAGGTTGATGTTGGAACCTCTCTATGAACTCACAGACCAGAAATTGATACAGATACTGGAACGATTCTACGCTAACCCAAAGGAATGGTCTTTTCAATTGCAGATCTACTTTCTGACCAAGAGATTCGAACAGATGAAGATTGGTTGTCAGAAAATGAATGTCATAATGGATCGTTCCATCTTTTGTGACCACATTTTTCCAAGGGTTTTACTAAGAAGAGGTGAAATGACAGAACTCGAATGTTTAATTTATGAAGAGCTGCACAAACAATTGGTTGATCTGTCTTCACCACCACAATTGATGATTTACCTTAAATGTTCAACGAAGACGGCCGTGGAGAGAATTAGAAAGAGAGCTAGACTGTGGGAGCTCCGCATCGATGAAGGATATTGGGAGATGCTCAATCAAGAGTACGAGGATTACTTTTCTCATTATGATCTTTCCACCTTGCTGATAATTGACACAGATGAACTGGATGAAAATTTTACACAGATGGATTTGGTGATTGATCAGGTATTGAAAGATCCAAAAAAAACTGTGTATCACTATGATGGAAAATCTCTAATAAAGGGAGTGTGACGGGTGCTCGAAATTGTAGTGGAAGGAACCGTTGGTGCAGGGAAAACAACTTTGGTAGAGATTTTGGAAAAAGAGAGAAAGATGAATGGATTTTATGAGATGAGTGATGAATTGGCAGATAAGATTCTTGAAAGATACTATAAAGAAAAGCATAGATGGTGTTTAACTATGGAACTTTATTTTCTGCACAAACGTTTTTTGCAAATTAGGCAGGCAAGCCAAACCGAGAGAGCTGTTATGGACCGTTCAATGGTTGGAGACTTTGTCTTCGTGAAGATGCAGAGGGAGCTAGGTTTTTTACAACCTATTGAATATTCCGTTTACGAAAATTTTTACAAAACTATGTGCGAAATATCGCCATCTCCAAAGTTAATAGTTTACATAAAGTGCTCTGTCCGGACGGCCATCGAGCGAATTCAAAGAAGAGGAAGAAATTACGAACTAAGTGTGGAAAGATCATATTGGGAAAAGCTATGTCATTACTATGACAAAACGTTTCTAGATAGTTCTAACAATAATGTTTTAATCATCGATGGAGATCAAATAGATTTTGTGGAAGAACAATCACATAAAATTCTTGTACTGGACGCTATCGACAGATGCCTTGATTCCCATGGTGTCCATTTTCTTGACAAAGATGGACTAAGGTTGTAGAGAAACTGGTATAATAATGTGTAGATTCTTTAATAAGGTGTGGTCGCCATGGAAAGATGGATGAAGATAGGAGAAGCCCTGAGACAAGCAAGAGAATCCAAACAGATGCGTATAGATGAAGTTGCTCAAAAAATAGGAATTCCCGAATGGAAGGTCAGACTCATTGAAGAAGGTGAATTTGATAGAGTAGAAGCACCATTTTATGTAAAATATTATATAAAAAGCTATGCAGAACTCTTAGGTTTAAACCCAACAGAACTGCTTGGCCAATTTGAACCTAAAGCTGTCGATGTTCGCCAGAAAGACAGAAAGGCTGTTATAAATGGTAGTTTAATGTCCCTTCTACTGCTGGTGATCTTTGCGGCATCTGCCCTTTTCTTTGTCTATTCGATTTGGAATTTTTTCTCTGTTCTCGGATCTCCAATGATCCAATTTGTGAACCAATCTGACCGTCCCATATATTTTAACGAAATGCCCCTTGCACCAGGGGAAAGTGCAGCTTTGCGGGTTGGTCAGCGCTATAGAGTAGTTGGTAATACTGGGATTTGTTCTGTTCTATCTGCTGGGAAAGAATGGAAAATTCGTGTAGAGAATTTTGAGGTGATTGTGTGGGGGAAATAAAAAGGGTAGAGCCAGTGAATTTGGTCATCTTTATTTTTGCACAACACCTCGAATATTGGTTATCTGAAATCATTCCACCGTTGGAAAGTTCTTTTGGAAAGATAGATTATATATCAAAAGAACTGCCGTTCAGTTTGTACACAAATTATTATGATCGTGAAATGGGATCTGACTTAAAAGGTAAACTTCTGAGTTTTGAAAGATTAATACATCCCTCTCTGTTAGCTGATGTGAAGATATTTACAAATCGACTGGAAGAGAAGTATGCAGTAGAAGGGAAAAGAAAGTTCAACATGGACCCGGGTTATGTTCACCATTCGAATTTTGTCTTGGCTTCAACCAAATCATGGGCTAATCGTGTTTATTTAAAGAATGGTATCTATGCAGAAGTAACGTTGCTCTATCTTTCAGGAGAATTCAGACATTGGGAGTTCACATATCCAAATTACAGAAGCGAAGATTATAAAAGAGAGCTTGAATATGTTCGCCAGCTGTATTTAAGCAAAAGAAGGGAATTTTTAAAGGGTGAGAGAATCGATGAAAATAGGTTTGAAGATACTGGGTTGTCCCAAGAACGAAGCCGACTGCGACGTTTTGGAGG
>JBKBIU010000106.1:0-5307 GCA_046294065.1 Pseudothermotoga sp. | reverse complement strand
ACTACATCATTAGAGAACGATTGAACAAAGGCATTGATGAGATCTATGTTAATGATGAAACTGTCTATAATAAAGTGAAAGAAGCCTGCAAGAAGATTCCCAGGAAGCCCATAATCAATTTGGTGAAGGAAGATCTATTCGATAAACTGGGTGTCTACAACCAGTTGGGCCAAATGCAAGAAAGGACGATCGACTTGCCAAGTGGTGGCTATGTAGCATTGGATACCACAGAGGCTTTGACAGTATTCGATGTGAATTCAGCTAGCTTTGTGGCTGAGAAAAACCACGCAGAGTTAGCTTACAAAATAAATGTGGAAGCCGCTCACGAAATAGCAAGACAACTACGTTTGAGAAATATCGGGGGAATAATAATAATAGATTTTATAGACATGCCTTCGAAAGATTATTACGACAAACTCATGAAGGAATTGCAAAATGCAGTCAAAGGTGATTCTGCTCATATTGAGTTAATTGGATTCACAAGACTTGGTTTGCTTGAAATGACCAGAAAAAGAAAATCCCCCTCTGTCGATCAAATTTTGTTCACTTCCTGCCCTACATGTAAGGGAACTGGAAAGGTGATCTCGCCATTGGTTGTTGTCAGAAGAGTAGTGAATGAGCTTTCGAAAATAGGCGATATAAATCAATACAGTGCGGTAAAAGTATCACTACATCAAAGGCTTTCTGGTTACGTAGAAAAAATCAGGCAGTCTCTTTCAGAATCGATTGCCAAAAAGATTGTCTTCAGTTTTGACGCACCAAATCCTGGTGATTTTAGTTTGATCTTGAGTAAAAAAACCTCTTAGGAATTGTTCTTCTTAGAAGTTATTTGAGCTAAATAAGAACCCGTAGACTGCATCTTTGCAACTACTTCTTCTAAAACTGAGAATCTTCTCCAAAGATCTTGTTCTTTCTTTTGTATTCTTTCTAACCAGTCTGTTAACTGCTGGGCAAGAACACGCTTTTCTCTTGCTATACTTCCAGTAAGCCCTGCAACTGAGTCTATTTGCCCACCGTATTTTGTCACTTCTTTCAGATATTGCTGAATCTGCTGAGCGAGACCCTGTGAGCCTGCCTCGGTATTGCCGAAAAAAGTCCAGACTGCTTCAGGATCTTGCTGGATCTTTGATCTTAGTGTATCTTCATCTAGTACAAGTTTTCCCATCATCATATTTTGATAGCCGTAAGAACCTGTGCTTATACCAAGTTCCCGCAAATATTTGATATCCCCAGAGATACTTTTGGTGATATAATCCCTCATATTGTTGAATATCCTTCTGAGAAAAGAATCATTTTTCAACAGTCCTAGCATTTTTTCTTGGTCTGTCATTTCATCTTCTTTTTTACCGGTAACTGTGCTCTCAGTCAATCTTGTGTACATGTAATTCATAAGATCATTCCAGTTATTGACAAATTCTTTCACTTGTTCGACGATCCCATTGACATTGTTTGTCACACTCACTGTTTGTGTTGAAGAAGAAATATCCTTTACAGTGATACTCAAACCGCTGTAGTTAAAGGTGTTAGAAGAAGAATAAAGATCTGTCCAGTTTAAACCATCGTCACTGATCTGAATGTGCGCGGAACTTCCAACGCTGAAGTTGCCCACATCAAAACCGAGCAGTTGAGAGAGCCCTGTGGTGTTGTCGTCAACAGATATAGCTGTTTGTCCCGTTGTTGTCGATGTTAGAATAATTTTGTCAGAATTTGCGTCGTATCTTGCAAAAACACCGGCGCTGCTGTTGTTTATCGCATTGACCAACTGCGTCAAGGTCATAGAGTTTGTAAAAGATATACTTGCATCATTGATTTTCAGTTCCCCGTTTGCTAAAGTAATTCCACGATATGATGCAATTTCAGACAAGGTCTTAGCCGGAGATATAGCTCCAACGTGTGCCGTACTTTGGATTGAATACGTTGAACCATTCTGAACTATTGGTGCACCTGCCAGATTGAAGACTTGCATGAAAGTACCGCTTGTTTGTCTCATAGCAAAGGCTTCGTTGCTTTGGATGGAAAGTTTTCCGCCGCTGAATGAAACATTCCCCGCGCCAAAAACGGCTTCAAGTTTGGCAACGATGTCATCGATTGTTTCACTCGTGTTTATTGATATCGTGTAGGTGTTTGCACCTTTCTGGATCCTTATTTGGGAATCTAAGGCATTGTATCTGTAATTGAGGCTCCCAAAGGTGGTCGAACCAGATATATTGTCTGGACCAATCGTTCTGCCACTCGAAAAAGAACTTTTCGTAGCTGTTGAAAGAACCTTGATATAATATGTCGCATTCACCGATGTTGGATTGGCAGAGACCATCAGAATTTGAGAATCAGTTTCGACTTTCTTTGCCATGAGAGTGCTTTGAAGCTTGAAGGTACTCAAAAAATTCATGAAACTTTCTAACTTGTCATCGAGCTCCTGATAGAGCTTCTGTTTCAGGTCAAGTTGTTTGTACTTGTTACTTAGATTGTTAGCCCTCTGAACATCTTTCGATAGCATAGCATCTATTATGGAAGAGGTATCCAGACCAGAAAATACTCCTCCAAACTGGATTCTGTTGGAAGAGTTCTGATATTTATAATTTATCGTGTTGGCTATTGAAGAAAGGTCCATGTTATTCACACCCTTTCATCAAAGAGGACACCTATCAACTCCTGAAGATTTTTGGCTATCTTCACTGCAACCTCTGGGGGGATCTGTCTTATTACCTCTCCCGTATCAACGTTCTTGATTTTAATGATAATCATATTCAAGTCTCTGTCTATTTTGAATTCAGCTTCCGATCTTAGGAAGGTCTTGATCTTTTCAAGAGATTTTTTCAGATCATCCAATGTGTTTTCTATGTTCTTGGGTTGGTTTTCTTGATTTTCATTGACATGTTTTTCAACACGAGATAACTGAGATCTGTTTGGGATCTTTTGAGTGTTATTGACATCTATGATCCGGTCCATCGGATCGATTTTCATTTTCATCACCCCCGAACATCCATTTTCTATATTATTAATCGTCTACTTGAGTAAATCCTTTAATATGGTAAAATTAAAACATGAAACCTCTTGTGCTGATCTTATTACTATTCTTGTTCTCAGTATATACTTTCGCGACGATAGGGCTTAGAATTAACATGACAACTTCGCAGGAGACCAAGAAACTCATCGATGACGTGGCAAAGTCCCTGATTTCTTTGTTACCCGCAGGCGTCTATCTACAGTTGAGCATAGATGGCACAATAAGTTTCGTATCGCCATTTGAGACGGAAAAAGAACAGTGGTATGAACTAACTTTCAATGTTACTTACGATGCCACTCAAGAAAGATTTGAAGCGCAATGGATTGAAGAAAACCTGCGAGTTTATTCTTGTTCTTATTCTAAGAAGGAACAAAGACCATACTCAGAATTCATCAGAGAATGTTCCCATTATCCACTGGAGAAGGCTTCCCTATGGCTCTTGAAAAATAATAGGTATGAAACATATCTTAGGATTACTTATCATCCCTCGGTCGACGAATATGCAAGTTTCAGTCCAGACGGTAAGTATCTCGCTTTCATAACAGACAGATTATCTGGAAATAGAAATATCGCTTTGCTCGATCTGATGGAAGGTAGGATAAATGTTTTACCAATATCTGGTAGCAGTGAATATTTTCCAAGGTTTTCTCCCGACGGCAAGAGAATAGCTTTTCAAGGTTCACTACATGGTTTTTGGAACATTTACTCAATGCCGCTTGAGAACTATTCGAGAAATATTCTTCTGCTTTCTGCTGGGAACAGTCCAGCTTACTGTCCCAATTGGTATGATGAGAATACTATTCTTTATGTTCAAGATACGGAGACTTCCAACGCCCTATACTCAGCGACACTGGCAAGAAGAAGAACGAAAATAAATTTGCCCTTGCAATTTGATATGGTCTTTTCACCAACTGCTCACAGAGGTACAATCTACTTTGTCGGTCTCAAAGACTCTGATTTTGGCATATATGCACTTACACCGGAAGGAACGGTTGTGACAGTGGAAAACAGTTTTTTCAACGAACACGACCCTGCCATCTCGCCAGATGGAAGGTATCTTGCTTATTCTTGTAATTCCACTGGGTATTACACAATATGGGTCAAAGATCTACAGACCCAAGAGAAATGGTGTATCACGAAAGATATACCCCACGACGCCTTTTATCCAGCTTTCTCCCACGATGGTAAACTCATCGCGTTCAGTGTCTACGAAGGTAGCTATGAACCAGATATATGGTTTGCCAGATTCACGCCAGTTTCGTCAAACCTTCAAGTTGAACCTGCTCCTGGGCAGTGAGCAACTCTTTCGCGTTGAGTATGATCAACAGATCTTGATCAAGTTTGGCTATTCCCAAAACAATATTCGTTTTTGATTTGCTCACATCTGTTGGTGGTTGCTCAATCTGCTTGTCTGTAATGGTGAGAACTTCGTGAACTTGATCAACCAACAGCCCAACCTTTCTGTCATCTAGATTGATGACAATGATCTTTGAAGAGGGCTTTCTTTCAGTGTCTCTCATCTTGAACTTTTTCTTGAGGTTTATAACCGGTATGACATTTCCCCTTAAGTTCATGATTCCTTCAACGTAATCAGCAGATTCTGGTATTTTTACGATCTTACCTAGTTCGACAATGCTGTCGACGTTCATGATATCCAGTGCGAACTTCTCTTCAGAAAGCAAAAAACTAACCACCTTCAGTTCCAAAGAAATCACCTCACTCTATCGTTAAAAGTATCTGTTGAGTCTCAACGGTGTCTCCTTCCTTTACAAATATTTTTGAAACTTTTCCATCGTGCTCAGAGATAATGTCGTTTTCCATCTTCATTGCCTCGAGTACCAAAAGCTTCTGACCTCGTGTTACTTGTTGCCCTTCACTAACATGAAGTTTGATTATCAGGCCTGACATCGGTGATTTCACTTCGATTCCACCTGTGGAAGTCGATGGTTTAGAGATAACCTGTTTTGGCTGTTCAACCGCCTTAGGTTGTTCTTTGGGTTTCTCTTCTTTTGGTTTTTCTACAGGTCTTTCAACAGGAGCACCTACAGAATGAGGGCTTTGAAGGACCGTTGAACCACCGAGCTCTTCAACCTCAACTGTGTATTCTTTTCCATTGACTACCACCCTGAACTTGCGCGCCATCCTCTCGCTCCTTTCCAGCCACTTTTTCTCCATTCTGTCATTCTATTTTGCATATCGTATGTTCGACCAGTATAGACACTTTTCACTAAAACGGGTTCCCCAATTATCTCACTGATCACAGCACCTATCACAGCAATGTGGTTTTCATCTACATCATC
>JBKBIU010000105.1:0-5322 GCA_046294065.1 Pseudothermotoga sp. | reverse complement strand
CTCGCAACAAGATCATTTTCTCTTATCGCTTTGAGTGCTCTACCAACGTTATAGGATGTCAAAATATGAAAAGTGTAGATAGAAAGCAGAAAAATAACCAGAATGAGGTAATAACTTTGAACCTCGTTACCCAGCTTGGGAATATTCCTGATTCCTATGTGACCTCCCGTGAAATCTTTCCACGCCCCAAAGATTTGTTCAACTGCCACACCAAACCCCATCGTAGTTATTGCAAGATAGAATCCTCTCAGTCTCAGTGAAGGAAAACCCAATGCGAGTCCAAAGATTGCCCCAAGGAGCATACCACAGATAATACCGAGAGGCATCGGCAGAGAAAATTTTAGGACCAATATCGTCGAGACATATGCACCAATACTCATGAAGGCAGCATGACCTATGGAAACTTGTCCTGTATATCCCATGATCAAATTTAAGCCTAAGGCTGCTATTGCGTAGATCATAGTTAGATTGATGATCATTATTATGAAAGTACTCAGATTAAAAATAAACGGTACTGCAAGCAAAATAGCTATGGCAAAGACCCATCGCATCCTTACACTCTCCTGATATCACGACTTCCAAAGAGTCCCTGAGGTCTTATCAACAAAATTGCGATTATCACTATCAAGGAAAATGTCATCTTTAGCTCATTACTTATATAACCGCCAACAAGGTTTTCAATCACACCAAGTGCTAATCCACCCACGATGGCACCTATCAGACTGTCAAATCCTCCCAGAACAGCTGCAGTGAAGCCTTGAAGCTGATAGAAAACCATCATCATTGGTGATATATAGGTTCTCGGTGCACCGAGCAAAGCAACTGTTGTCCCTATGGCAGTCCCTATGATCCAAGACCAACTAAACACCTTCCCGGGGTTGATACCCATCAACTGAGAAACTTTTTCATTCTCAGAAACTGCCTTGATTGCTATACCGGCTTTAGTGTACTTCAAGATTATTGTTATCATAATTACTACTGCACCAAGAACAGCGAAGAGGAGTATATCTTGCCTGCGGAAAACGAGTATTCCAAAGTCACCTCTAAAGATAAAAGGTTTGCCACTAACCAACTCTGGAAAGGCCTTGTACTGAGTACCCCAAAGCTGTGTGCTCAAACCTTCCAAAATCATCAATATTCCAAGTGTTATTATGAGCATGGAGGTGTGCGAAAGATGCCTAATGGGTCGCAACGTGTATTTTTCCACGGCAAAACCAAAAATTCCAGCTATGGGCAGGACCAACAAAGATGCAACTAATGGTCCTGTCCCTTGTTCCACGAACGTGTATGCAACATAAGCCATGAACATAGCCATATTACCAAAAGCAAAATTCATGACACCTGTTACCTTGAATATCATAACTATTCCAAGTGCCGTTAAAGAATAAAAAGCGCCAGTTGAAAGACCAAGAATCACCCTGTTGAAAAACATATCTAACCTCCCAAATAACCTTCCACTATTTTCTTGTCTTTGATCAATTCATCTGCCTTCGATTGAATTACTATCTTCCCTGTTTGTAATAAGTAGGCATAATCGGCTATCTTGAGGGCTGAATAAGCATTTTGCTCAACAAGCAAGATTGTTGTACCATTTTGATGAATCCTCTGAATTGATTTCATCATCTCTTTTACCAAGTTTGGAGCAAGTCCCATCGATGGTTCATCGAGCATCAAGAACTTTGGTTTTGCCATCAAAGCTCTTGAAATAGCAAGCATCTGCCTTTCCCCGCCCGAGAGCGTACCAGCAATCTGCTTGAGCCTTTCTTTCAATCTGGGAAAGAGAGAAAAAATATAATCCAAATCTGCCTTAAGATCATCTTTCCTCGTATAGGCACCGGCTTTTAGATTCTCAAAAACCGTCATATTTTGAAAGATAAATTTGCTATCGGGGCAAAGTATTAGCCTTCGCTTCACTATTTCGTACGCAGGTAGTAGATCTATCCTCTCTCCGTTAAAAAATATTTCCCCCGATGAGATCTTGTTGATTCCGGCTATTGCCATGAGAATTGAGGTTTTACCAGCGCCGTTGGCACCAAGCAATACTGTGATAGTATTTTCTTTTACCAACAAAGAAAGATCTTTCACAGCTATGACAGGACCATATTTGATGGTTACATTCCTCAACTCAAGCACTTTCGTTCTCTCCCAAATAAGCCTTGATAACTTGAGGATCACTCTTTACAATCTCTGGTTTGCCCTCACTGATCTTCTTTCCAAAGTCCATAACTGTGACCATATCTGATATATTCATAACAACACTCATATCGTGTTCGACAAGCAAAATTGTGATACCCAATTCTTTTCTTATTCGAAGAATTATATCTTTAATTTGGTCAGTCTCGATGTCTGTTAGCCCTGCGGCAGGTTCATCGAGCAGTAACAACTTTGGGCTGCTCATCAAAGCTCTACCGATCTCAGTAAGTTTTTGCGCCATGAAGGGTACTGAACCTGCATAACTCAAAAGCCTGCTCTTAAGACCCAAAAGATCTGCTATATAGAGAGCTTTGACATACATCCCCCATGTGAAACTGTTTCTCTTTTTCCAAGAGAATTCATCGAGTAGATTGAGTTTCATTCTACTGTGATAACCCAGATACAAATTCTCAAGAACCGTTAAATACTTGAATACTACAACACTTTGGAAGGTCCTACTTATACCATTCGAAATTATTTTGTGAGGGGCTTCTTCACATAAATCCTTTTCTCCAAACAAGATTCTGCCAGAGTCCGGTCTTACGACTCCTGTTATCGCGTTAAAAACAGTTGTCTTTCCTGCACCGTTCGGTCCTATCAGAGAATGAATATTACCTGCATCGATGTTCATCGAAAAATTGTTGACAGCAGTCAATCCTCCAAATTTCACAGTCAGATTTTGAACCTGCAACAGAGGCAAAGATCACACCTCCACAGAGAAATTGAAAGGGGCTCGCGCCCCTTTTTGTATCAATCTTGCAAAGTCATAAGGTCGGTTACAGAGGCAAAGACTCCTTTTTCAATCTTCATGAAATACATACTTGATTTTCCACGTCTGAGATTTGGTCCCCAAGTTATATCCTTTGTGAGGATTCCATCCCAATTTTTGAAAGTCTCGAGTGCTTGAACAAGACCCTCACGCGTTAGATCGGCTCCAGCTCTGAGCAACCCCTGCACAAAAACTTCAGCCGCAATGAATCCTGCAACTGCGTATGAGGACATCGGCTGATTCGGATAAGTTTCCTGAAAGATCGCAACAGCTCTTTGGTAATCTCGCAAAAACTCTGGTCTATCCGGTGTTGCAAGCGGTACCCATCCGGTTAGATAAACACCTTCCACTTGCTTGCCACCCAAGGTTAGAAAGGCTGGATCGGCGTTGGCATAGGTCGTGACTACAGGTGCAGATATACCATAATCTCTCAATGTTTTGATCCAACGAACCGTGTCTGTGATGAATCCATAAATCACAATTGAATCTACATTTGCATTCAACACGTTGATCGCTAAAGCACTGTAATCTGTTTCTAATGGGTTGTAGCCAACTTCAATGACTGGTTTCATCTTGTACTTTTCCAACCTTGCTTTAACTGCGGCTCGACCTTCTTCACCAACGTCGTTGGACATATAGATAATTCCGATCCTTTTCTTGTTGAGGTTTTCAACAAGAAATTTAGCGATCAGCTGACCTTCAAAAGTGTAATCTGGTTGAACTGCGAAAATGTACCTTTTCGGTGGATTAACCAAAAGGCTTGTTCCTGCGCCTTGATAAACAAAGGGTACACGGTTTTGCTCAAGATAGTCCATGACGGCTAAACAACCATAAGACCCAAGTCCTCCAACTATTGCAAAAACCTTATCTGACTCTACTAGCCTTTTTACTTCAACGACCGTTTTCGATGGATTCAACTGGTCATCTGCAATGATCAATTCGATTTTTCTTTCGTACACTCCTCCGTTCCTGTTGACCCAATTGAAATAAGCGTTCATACCCTTAGACATTTCTTGACCTATGACAGCATAAGGGCCTGAAAGTGCCTGGAATGTACCAATGACTACTTTGTCTTTGTAGACTCCTACTTCCGCCAATGTCAAGATCGAAAGCAAAACCGCCACAAGTATGAACAGCCTTTTCATAAGACAACCCCCTTTCACAGTTGTAGACCCCCATCAACACCTATCACTTGACCAGTTACAAATGAAGACTCATCGCTTGCGAGGAACAAATAAACGTTGGCGACTTCCTCTGGTTCACCCATTCTTGCCAATGCAGTGCGAGTCGTAACTGCTTCGATGATTTTCTCAGGTACTTTGTCGGTCATTGGTGTCTTGATAAAGCCCGGTGCAACTGCGTTGACCCTTATTTGAGCGCCTTTACGTGCAAGTTCTTTTGCCCATGTCTTAGTCATAGCTATGACTCCTCCCTTTGTTGCTGCGTAATTTGTCTGACCGACATTCCCGTATATTCCAACAACAGAGGAAGTATTAATGATGGAACCTTTCTGTGCTTTCATCATGTGTGGTGCAACAGCCTGAGTCATGTTAAAAACACCTTTGAGATTCACATTTATAACCGCATCCCATTCTTCTTCAGTCATCTTTATAAGCAGAGCATCTCTGGTTATTCCCGCATTGTTCACAAGTACATCGATCTTGCCGTATTTTGCAACAATTTCCTCAACAACCTTGAAAACCTCCTCTCTGTTGGTGACATTCAAGACAAATGGATCGATCTTTCCAGAAAGATTAGCTGCATCTGTCACTAACTTATCCAGTTGTTCTTTTGAGATATCACAGGCGCAAACTACGGCACCCTCTTTCGCAAAGAGCAGAGATGCTGCTCTACCAATACCGCTTGCTGCACCAGTAATGATACAAACCTTTCCCTCAAGTCTCATAAATTCACTCCTTTCTATACCCCAAGATATGCCTTTTTTACATGATCATTCTGAGCAAGCTCAGCAGATTGTCCTTCAAAGATTATTCTACCGTTTTCAATCACATAACCCCTATCGATTACCTTTAAACCTTGTCTGACGTTTTGCTCCGTTAGAAGTATGGCTACTCCTTCTTTTAGTATCTGCTTGAATTTTGCAAACATCTCAGTGACTATAGATGGTTGTATACCAACTGAAGGTTCATCGAGAATCAAAAGCTTTGGGCAAGACATCAAAGCCCTGCCAACGGCAAGCATCCTTTGTTCCCCACCACTCATTGTACCCGCTTTCTGAGACAATCTTTCCTTCAACACAGGAAAGATAGTAAAAACAAAATTCATACGATCGAGAATGCGATTTCTTGCATGTGGAATGTAAGCAGCACCGGATCTGAGATTTTCTTCAACTGTCATTA
>JBKBIU010000104.1:0-5349 GCA_046294065.1 Pseudothermotoga sp. | reverse complement strand
CAGAAAATTCAAGAGTTTCTCACAAGCAAAGGATCAGATAAGGCAATTGAGAAACCAAGCTCTTGAATTAGCACAAAAGATTCACGATGAGCGTCTTCAAGCAGCTCAAGCTATAAACAGCCAAGTTGAAAGACATTTGAAGGATCTGGCAATGAACATGAGTTTTTCCATAAAAGTAGAGAAAATGCAAGATCTGAATGCGAATGGAATTGATCAGATTGAATTTGTAGTAACTTTACCTAACCAAGAACAGTTGCCCATAAAAGGCATTCTCTCGGGTGGAGAACTTTCAAGACTCTTACTTTCTTTGGAACTTGTTTTAGCATCGAGTCTTTCTTCACAAATTCTCATATTTGATGAAGTCGATGCTGGTATAGGCGGTATGGTCGGTAATGTGCTGGGTAAGAAATTAAAAGAAGTCTCTATGAACCTTCAAACGATAGTTGTAACGCACCTGCCTCAGATTGCGGCCCATGCAGACAAACATTTTGTAGTAGAGCGATTCATGGATAAGATGATCTTGAAGGCCTTAAATGAGGATGAAAAGAGAAAAGAATTACTCAGAATGATCGGTGGTGAAGAGATCTTCAAGAGGTGATAGCTTTAGTGCTCTTTGGTACCGGTGGCATCAGAGGTATTATGAAAGAAGGCGAGTTCGATCATAGTCTTGTAGTAAAAGCCAGTAGAGCGGTGGCGAGCTGGATGTTAACTGAGTCACTCGATGGCATAGTTGTTGCATATGATACCAGGAGAAATTCAAAGGAGTTTGCAAAACTTGCCGCTGAAATTGTTTCATCCTATGGTATTGAGACATATTTGTTTGAAAAACCTGTGCCAACACCTGTGTTATCTTTTGCCATCAGAACCATGAAAATGGGTGCAGGCATTGTTATAACTGCCAGCCACAATCCACCGCAATACAACGGGTTCAAGGTTTACACATCTGACGGCGTTCAAGCTATTCCAATCTATACGGAAAAGATCTCTTCTTTCATGGAACACCCATTCTCGCCTTGTTGCGGCTCTTCGGTTCACCCGGTTCCAGAACAAATCATCACGGACTATACAAGGTCCGTCGTTGAACTAATAAAGCCACGCATCCAGAGTCCCTTTGAGATCGATCTGGTTTATTCGCCGCTTCATGGTACGGGCGCAGAGCTTGTCCCCCTTGTGTTAAAATCGTTGAACTTCAATGTGATCTGCGTGAGAGAGCAGATGGATCCAGATCCGAACTTTTCGACTGTCAGATTGCCTAATCCCGAGGAAGAAGAGGCTTTTGAATATGTGAGAAAGTACATGGAGGCAGATCGAATTCAATTAGCAATTGCTACTGATCCCGATTGTGACAGGGTGGGGTTCATAGCAGATGGTTATAAACTAACAGGCAATCAGGTTGGAGTCTTACTTACCCATATGCTCGCAAAGGAGTATGAAAATGGCAGCTACCTACTCAAAACGATCGTTACTACCGATATGGTGAACGATATTTGTGAAGAATATGGGCATCATATTGTAGAGACACCGACGGGCTTTAAGTTCATAGGTAATGAGATAGAAAAAAGAAGTTCAGACCCAGACTTTAGATATTTTCTTGCCTTTGAAGAGAGTTGCGGTTATTTAGCTGGAGACTTCGTGAGGGATAAAGACGGTGTAATCGGTTCAGCCCTCATAGCAGCCATGTGTACAAGATTCAACCCCATTGATCAAATGAATCGCCTGTACGACAAGTATGGTTACAGTGCCGAAAAACTTATTTCCTTCCAATTGGAGAGTTCAGAAGATGCCAAGCGTCTTTATGATCGACTATCCATGAAACCACCCACAAAGATAGGACATTTGAAGGTGGAACAATTGTACGATTACTCAAAAGATGAGAATATACCTAACGAAACGTTGCTCTTTAAAGTCGACGGTTCCAAAATATATGTGAGGCCTTCTGGAACCGAACCAAAACTGAAGATTTATATCAAGATCAAAGAAGAAGACAGTGAAAAAGCCAAAAAGAAGATGGCAGAAATAGAAAAGGAGCTGAAGGAACTTGAAAATCTTGCTTGAAAATGCCCTGGTTTTGAAAGATGCCTTTTCTGAGCCGAAAAGGGCAAAAGTGTTGATTGAAAATGGAAAAATTTCAAAACTGGGCGATTTTGTTGAGGAAGTAGTCGATGAACGGTACGATCTTTCGGGTAAATTGATCATTCCTGGTTTGATAAACGCGCATACTCATGCAGCAATGACCTTGATGCGTGGGATAGCCGAAGACATGTATCTACATGACTGGCTTTTTAAAAGAATCTTTCCCATAGAGGATAGGCTCAATTTAGAAGATGTCTATTACGGTACAATGTTGTCTCAAATGGAGATGGCGAGAAAAGGCATTGTGGCATATGTGGACATGTACTTTCACTGTGACGCCGTTGCGCGAGCAGCCTTGGATTTCGGTATGAAAGCTTTGGTTACTCGTGGTCTGACCGATGTCAATGGTTTTGAAGCTGGTAAACTCAGGCTGCAACAGAATATAGATTATTTCCAAAGATGGCACGGAAAAGAAGGATTGATACTGGTTGGTTTTGGCCCACACGCACCATACAGTTGTTCGACCGCTTATATAGATCACATAGCTAAAACAGCGTACGAACTCGGAGCAACGATCACAATCCATCTTTACGAATCAAAGGAAGAAAATTATTCTTTGAAGGAACTTCTCAAGACAAAATTGTCTGAATGCAAAGTTATCTTTGCTCACTGCGTCCATATCAACAAACAAGATATGAAACTGCTGTCAAGTGAAAACTTTTTTGTAGCACACAATCCAACGAGCAATCTAAAGCTTGCCAATGGAATAGCGCCCATTCAACAGATGCTCAAGGAAAACATTCGAGTGTGCCTGGGAACAGACGGTGCGGCAAGTAACAATACCTTAGATATATGGCATGAAATGCGGCTGGCAACCCTTCTCCAAAAGAAAGATGACCCTGTCAACATGAACATTGAAGAGGCACTCACGATGGCAACGATCAACGGAGCAAAGGCGAGTGGTTTGACCACGGGGACAATTGAGATAGGCAATGACGCAGATTTGGTAGTTTTAGACATAGAGAAACCCTGGTATCTTCCGCAGCAATATTTGAAATCTCATCTTGTTCATTCGGTAAACTCACTGGACGTCTTTGCAACGATGGTCAAAGGCAGATGGGTCTATTTTGATAACAATTTTCCAACAATAAACGAGAGCCAAATAAGATCTAAATTCAAGGAGGTGATTAAGAAATTAATAGATACAAAAAACTGAGTGATCATTTAAAGCAAAAGTATGGCACTAGAGTTCACAGATTAATCATAGATGCAGACTTTACCTGTCCCAATCGAGAATTAGGAAGTCCCTGTATCTTCTGTGATCCTACAGGTAGTGGCTTCAATGCTCTTCATGGCCTTTCAATTAAAGATCAAGTAATTAAACAAAGAGAATGGGCAATGAAAAAGTACAAAGCTCAAAAGTTTATAGTTTATTTTCAAGCTTTCACCAACACCTATGCACCCATTGATGTTCTAAGAAAAAGATATGAAGAGGCAATTATAGATGATAGTATCCTTCAACTTGCCGTCTCAACAAGGCCCGATTGTCTTTCAGAGCCAGTTTTAGAGCTTCTCGAAACCTTTAAAAAGAGGGTAGATGTTTCCGTCGAACTCGGACTTCAGTCGGTGAATCCAAAAACGTTGAGAACACTGAAGAGGGGTCATGGTTTAGCAGAATTCATCTATGCTGCTTTGAGGGCAAAAAAACACCAACTTGAGGTTGTGGCACACGTGATCATAGATCTACCTTGGGACGATATGGAAGACGTCATAGAAACAGCTAGAACAATTTCGATCCTTGGCGTAGACGGTGTGAAATTGCACTCACTCTACGTCGTTAGAGGGACTAAGCTTGAACAGATGGTCGATGAAAGACAAATTCAGTTGTTGAGTTTTGATCAGTACAAAGATCGTGTAATCGCCTTTTTAGAGAACCTTTCAGAAAACATAGTAATTCATCGGCTTGCTTCAGATCCTCCCGAAGATATCACAGTCTTTGGGAATTGGGGTATGTCAAAACTTCAAATCGTAAAAGAGATAGAAAAGGAGCTACAATCCAGAGATACTCATCAGGGTAAAGAGTACAAAAGGTGGCTTCAACGGCAAATACAATCGTGAAAAATTAAAAGGCAGCGGAAGCTGCCTTTCAATCTACAAACAGCGCCCAACACTTATTTGTGAAAGAATTTGAACGTCTCAAAGTTGGTGACAGAGGATTTTGAAGGTCATAGACCTTCAAATATCTGTCGTGTATCAGATACAGTTGGTCTTGGTGTATCATCAGATGCCGTGTCAAGTTCAAAGAGCCCACCTTCTGCCCGGAAAAGTTTCTTAGGTCGATCGCATAAAAACCATCATCAACAGCCACATAGGCATAATCTTCATAAACATCAACAGATTTTGGTGTCTCGCTGATAGATATTGATCCATCATTTTTTAATATCCCAGAGGTTAAAGTGTAGATTCTCATATTGCCATTTTCATAAACAAACAATCTGTCTTGCTTTGTGAAGGCATAATCTCCACTGGTCTGGGCGATCACAACCATCGGATCACTAGGATCACGTAGGATCACTCGTTTTGATGAATCAACTGTGCAAAGGTAGTTGTCTGCCGAGAGGAAAATAAGACCTTGTATATTGTATTCGTCATAAGCAAAGCTGGTAAAATTTAGTCTGTACATCTTGTTGGCACCGATCAAAAACAAGTAGTCTTGTGTAAAATCAGCTGGTGACAATATAAAAGAAAATGATCTACTCTGGATTATATCCAAACTGGTCGAATCAAGCTCAAAAACAGCGTTGCTTGAAACGACATACAAGGAATTATCTCTTGTGTGGACATGAAATGGCGAGTTTGTCAATGAAAAGCTCTTTACGGTTTCAAAACCAGAAATAGTTTCTCTCAGTCTGTGAACCCTTCTATCTTCGTAGGTTCCAAGGAAAACCCTCTTTGTGTTTCTTTTTATGCTGAATATCTCAGAAAATCCACTTTGAAGACCTGTTAAAGATTTCGCATTGATGACATAAAGATATGTTTCACCCTCCGTCACATTCGTGTCAATGAAAGAACATTGTTCAAGTGAAACTGAATTCAGCTTGATCCAAAGATCACCTTGCTTCTTGTAAAGATCGTACAAATCTGCGCCTTCAACGTGATCCCATTCCATCTTGATACCTTCTTCAAGATTTGTGAGCGTTGCGCTATTGACTGCATTGAGAGTAGGTACTGAAAATTCAATCGACAAATTCCCAAAACGATCGATTACCACGTTGA
>JBKBIU010000103.1:0-5359 GCA_046294065.1 Pseudothermotoga sp. | reverse complement strand
CTAATCAAAGAGCTCAAGAAATCTTCCATAAAGCTCTCAAACAGAATGTGTCTTTAGAAGATTTTCTTGACTTTCAATCATATATGTTCTATGTCTTTGCACAGATGAACTATGAAAAGAATTGGAAAATGCAACTTCATATTGGTGCATTGAGAGATTATAGAGACAAGTTATTTGAGAAATTGGGGCCAGACAGTGGTGGTGATATCTCGGCTGGCTACCTGGATATAGCAACTGGTATGAGGGATTTCTTCAATGCCTTTGACGGAAAGACTGCAATAGTCTTATACTGTCTTGACACAACCTATCTCTCGGTTATGACGACCATAGCAAGAGCATTTGAAAACGTCTTTTTGGGTGCACCATGGTGGTTCAACGACAGCCCATATGGTATGCAGTTGCAGTTGCAGTATATCGCATCTGTAGATCTTTTGGGTAACATGGTTGGCATGGTCACCGATTCAAGAAAACTGATGTCCTATGGATCTCGCACAGAGATGTTCAGAAGGGTTTTATCTTCCGTTGTAGGTGAAATGGTCCAGAGAGGACAAATACCTTTCAAAGAAGCAATTGAGTTGTGTGTTGAATTATCTTACACAAGACCCAAGGAGTTCTTCTTTGGACGATAAGGGGGGATATGTATGGAAGAATATACAGAATCGGACAAGAAGAAGATTGAAAAGAAAATTTCTCAAGGCTATGAACTAGTTGAGATCGTTGTCAAGAAAAAAGATAGGTATGCAATTTTACAAAAGAACGAAGAGTATATAGCTGTGAAACTCTCAAAGAAGAAGCAGGAATGATTTGGCTTCCTCTGGTACTGGGCTATCTACTTGGTTCTTTTCTCCCGGCGTATTTTCTCACAAAGTGGATCACAGGTATAGATGTGAGAACCGTTGGAACACATCATGCAGGCACAACAAATGTTTATAGAGTGGCAGGGTTTGCGCCTGCCATGGTGACTGCCGTTTATGATTTACTCAAAGGCATTCTCGCGGTATTTATTTCAAACTCTTTAGGATATCCTGAATGGGTTCTTATGTGAGTGGTCTGTGTGCCATCCTTGGGCACGTTTTTCCGTTCTATCTGAGCTTTCGTGGCGGAAAGGGTGCAGCTACAACGGTCGGATTGCTCCTTATGTCGCTGTGGAAGTTAGGTAGATGGATCTTACTCAGGGATCTTATTGTGGATCTTCTTGTTCTACTCTTACTAGTTTTGGTGCTTCTTTACACCGCAAGAAAAGGTGACGTCATTGGAATCTTTGTCTTGCCAGCATTGGCATTGTTGATGGCATTGAGGATCGAGTTCTCCAAGGTTTGGTTTATGGACATCCTGATAAGTATTAAGTATATTGCTTTTGATCAATTTGAGGAATATTTCAGAGTTGAGACTTTTCAAGTTCAAAGAAGATGTGTGTGCTTGGAGGATCTATATAAGACCTGTTTCCTTAGCCCTGTTTTGCTTGAGTTTTTTCATGCCTCGCAGTGGTTTTTTAACATTGACTGGAACCCTTCTTCTGATCTTTATCATCCCTGACGTTATCCGACTGACCAGCGAAAAAGTTCAAAGATTTTTTCACAAGAAGGTCACTTTCAAGATCTACAAAGATGAAGAGAAAGGCAAAATTTCATCCATATCACTCTTCTTGCTTGGTGTTTTTGTGACTTTCTTGCTTTTCGAGAAAAGGATCGCCTTTTTATCAACGGTATTTCTAGCCTTTGGCGATCTGGCAGCAAAAGTTGTAGGGATGTCCTTTGGCAAGAAGAAGCTCTTCGAAAAAACTATCGAAGGTTCGTTAGCCCACTTCGCCGTTTGTTTTTATAGTGCTTATTTAGTGAGCTGTCTCGATCTATTGGATCTTCCTATTGGTGTTGCGGGAGCCATGGCGGCAACGATAACTGAACTTTTGCCCTTGGGTGTGAACGATAATCTCTCTGTGCCATTTTTTTCTGCACTGGTGATGAGTTTATGGAAACTTTTATGAATCTTGATACTCTGATGGCATACAGAGAATTTTCCCAATTTTGAGGTCTAACATTCTGGATGAATTAGCAGGTTTTATAACCATTGCAGTGTCAAGACCTTTGCTTGAGCCGCCACACACCACAATCCATTCGTCGGATCGTACAAGTCCCGCGTCTGCAGCCATGAGTGTGATCTCTACGCACACCTTCACACCTTGACTAAACAATCTCAAGGTGTTCGCAACTATTTCAGCTGTGTGTATGCCATGGTATTCTCTTCGAAATGCTCTTTCCACACCTGAAAGGGCATGTGTTGCACTATGGACGATATGTCCTCGTCTGAGCAGTTCATCCTTGATTTGCAATGAAAACTCGTCTTGATCTGGCTCTTTGAAACCAACATGGTGAGTAATAACGATCAGTTTGACACCCTCAGGAATAACTTCTAAGGCTTCTTTTGCGCTATAACCCCTTGTTGATGAAATAACCAACTTACTCAAGTTAGCCTTCTTAAGTTCTTCGAGAGCGATCTTCAATGTTTCTCGGGTATTCACCTCACCCTTTTCTTTGAACAACACCATGATATCACCTCACGAAGATTGTATACGATCAACCTCAATTTTTGAAAAGTTCTTTCGTATTTTTTAAATCACTTAGTATAATACAAAATATGGGTAAGTATATAACTTTTTCTGAATATGTAAATTCTCTATGATTTGTAAAATTACACAAACTTGAAAACATCATAGAAAACACACTAATCAAAAAAAGATGTTACATCATCCAGACTTGTCATGCAGACTTTGTTTCCAGGGTTGGGTACTTTGGGGTGTAGTACAGGCCTACATATTCTATGGCTTTCCTCAAAGCTGTGTTAATACCATAGATATCCCGAGAAAGGAAGAAATCAATACTCAAGAGCCTTGTACGATACTGCTCGGCATTTGGCAGTAAATCTACAAATCCTTGAATTCTATTGTGCAACAGGCGGCACGCAAGAATTTGTCTTTGATTCTTTCTAAACGTAAAGCTTGCCCCAAATAATCTGCAAACAAGAGGACGAAATTCGTGAAACAAACAGCCGCCCTCTGGTTTAAGCTCAGCATTTGGTTGAAACAGTATACACCGATCCTCATCTGTAGCTCTCTCTATGAGATCAATCCATTCCAGTTGGTTAGTCTTTATCAGATGTGTTGCCAAAGGCAAGAACTCAAGAACCGTTGCTTCGATATTGAAGGCCTTTGTATCGCAGCAAACTCTACATCCTGCGGTACAGGCAATAAGATTTTTCTGATCTTGATCTAAATATCTGTATAATTCTAAAACCTTGTCTCTGAGGAGTTCAATTCTTTCAGTCATCAAGTGCATCGTATTTATTCATGACAGATATTTGTTAACTGCACTTTTCAAAGTTCTAAGAATTGAGTAAAACCTGTTTTGAACGATCTTTTGCACTAAGACGTACAAAAAGCCACCCTGGTCATGCAGTGATGCGATCAGTAGCTGCCAGGTTGCACATACTAATTTCATAAACCTACCATCGCTTTGGTGAACAGATACTGTCCTGCCCTTGTGATTCTGTCAAGTCTATATTTTTGCTAACTGACTTGGTCGACAAGCTCGACAAAGTTTGGTATGATTCAACAAGAGCTTTATGACTTTACTTCACAACTCTTCTACAAATGACAACTTACCACTAAATTTGAAACCGTTCTCTTTGGGAACGATGAAACCAATTTCAAGGAATTTATCGAAAATGCTGTAAGCAGTTGTACGAGCGAAACTATTTTCTACAAGTTTTATTAGAAATTGTTCCTTGGATCCAGTTAAACCCCTCAGGATTTTCAAAGCCTTTGTCTGGAGATCGGTCAATGATATAGTTCGAATCAGTTCTTTGGAGACCTTTTGGATACTCTTAATAGCATCTTTTACTGTAAGTTGGTTCTTTGATATATTTTCCAAAACAACCTTTTGAGCTATCCAGATGGCATCGCGAGGATTACCATCTGAAAAGTCAGCCAGCATATCCAGTATTGAAAGATCTTCAAACCAGTCCAGACTCTCGCTGAATCTTTTGATCAACATTTCTTTGACATGATGATTTTCAAGATCTCTTATGAATACTACGTCTTTGATGATGTTCTCCAGATTGCCAAAGCCGTCCATCCTCAGTCTATCATGGATGTATTCTTTGTAGATACTTTGTGGAAGTGTGACGATTGTCAAAACATCCTCTTGCTGAAGCTCAAGTTTCAGCGAATCAAGAATCTTTATGACATCCTCCTTTTTCTCTTTGTCCAGTTCATCTATCAAAAGACTTACCTTGCCGTAATGTTTCTTTGCAACATCGAGCATCTTTTGCAGATAATCGTGTGCTTTGAAAACGTTGAAACGTGGCGCATGTGCCTTACTACCCTTCAAATCCGCCGTTGCCATCATAGATAGGCCCAGGCTAAAACCTCTCACTATAGAAACTTCCTCAAAGAGCCATTCTTTTACATCTTGCGAGATCTTTTGAATCTCTTTACTATCGTCTTTTAAAAAGTGTTCTGCAAGCGAGTATAGTAAATTGTAGAGTATTGCATCTGAATTATCCCGATAAATTATGGATATACGAACTATTTTTTGTGTCTCTTCAGTCAGCATGTTCAACAAAGTGGTCTTCCCAGAGCCAGTCCTACCACATAAACCAAAGATTCCAAAAGCGTAATACTTGAGGATCTTTTCCAGTGCCGAAAGTTCTTCACCCCTGTCTACAAAAAACTCTGTTTCGTTCCTATTCAGCGGCCTATCAACCAATCTTTTGAGCAATCTTTCATCCTTCATTGAACTCCCCCGTAGTTTTTTATACCACAAAGTCGTTCGACATTGTCGACAAGCTCGACAAAGTTTGAAATCCTCGGACAAGGCTACTTAGCAAGATTTTTGAGTTTTACGGTTTTAACACGCTCAGCAACCACACAGATCTCAAAAAAAGTAGCAAAATTAGATGACGCTACCATTATGGGCAAATTGAAACTCACCAGTCGAATCATTTACCTTGCATGGTGAACTTTGTTTGATCTGCGAAATCCAATGCCACTAAGATGACCAAAGAGCCAACTGTAAAAATAATCATTTCTCTAGCGGCAAAAATAGATCTGACGTAAATAGGGTTGCTATACCTCAATTGGTGCAATATAAGATACATTATATTGCACTACACACAAACAATGAAATCACTCAATATACATACGTAGCAAAATCATGATAATGGTAATGCACTACGAGAAACTTTGATGGTGTCACACTTGTCAGTAACCTTTTTTGATTTATGAGGCTTTGGCCGTGTCATTTTTAATTCCTACCATGATTCTATCAAGCTACATAACAATGTGGACGTACGGTACGATGGC
>JBKBIU010000102.1:0-5373 GCA_046294065.1 Pseudothermotoga sp. | reverse complement strand
AGAACTTGATTATCTTGGAAGTTGTCTCCCTATTGACAAATTTGTCAAAGACCTTGCCTCATCTTCCCAAAAAACTTGATGGACAAACTGTGGACATTCACCAAAAAAGATATCAACAAATATGGCAAGATTTCAAATCAGTACTTTATCCATAGCCTTATACCTACCATAAAGAGCAAAATAAACAACTGTGTTAGCATCGCCGTTCCACCTATCACATCACCCGTGACACCATCAATCTTTCTTTCCGATATTAACTTAACTAAAAAGGCAGTTAAGAGACAGATGAACAACGAAACAAGATACTTCAACCTACTGAAGAGCAGAAATGGGGTTGAAAACAGTATTCCTATCAATGGACAGAGTTTGCAAGGCGGAAAAAGAAGGGCACCAAGGCCGGTACTCTTTGCAGGTTTTGAGATCTTCAATAAAATCGTCATTGAATATCTGGCAAAGACCGATGCATATGCAAAATCGATTGGATCTAAGATGGAAAAAGTGTTGTAAAAGGCTATAACATAGAGGGTACCGTAGAAAACTGCAAAGGGTCCCACATCACCTTTAGCCATTATTTGAAGTCTTTTCTCTTTATCTGATTGGTTCAGAAAACCGTCGAACATATCAAGAAGACCATCAAAATGAAACAGGTCAAACAAATAAAAACCGACCGCTATTCCAAAGATTCTAAAGGTAAGGTTTTCACTAAAAGTGCCAGTGACAAAATAAATCAGTCCTGGCAAATACCCCACTAAGGTAAAGTAGCAGGGTATTCTCTTGATGCGCCTGTCAAAGTCTTCTATTTGACTAAGATTAATTGGTAACCTTGAGATAAAAGATAGAGTAATCAAAAGATCCTTTAACACGTAATATCTCACCTACTCATCAAGAAAGTTTTTAAGACTTTCAGAGATTCATTCATATCCTCAAGATCAAAAACCTCTATACACAGAAGATGAACATTTTTTAGTTGATCTCCAAAGATCTTTCGTACTTGATGCAAGGTGTTTTCATCGACTGGAAGATGATCTCTCTGTCCATCAACTCCCATAAGGTGTATTTCCTCAACATTCTTTAAGTATCTCCTGTCGAATTTTTCGCCCAACAAGTGATGACCTATGTCAAATGCCATCTTCTCATGGTAAACAATTTTCTCTTTTAGATTTTCCAAAGATACCTCTGAACCCTTAGATAAAAGGAGTTTCTCTACACCTGGTATGGGGTGAACAACATAATTGAGTATTTTCAACTTTGATTCTTCGAAGTATTGGTGAGCCTCGAAAACACTTTCTATATTGTCCGTTGGAAGATGAACGGTGTAAAACAAGCCATACTGTTCAGTCAACCAGTTCAATCTGTCAATCTCTGAATTCACAAGTTCATATGTCTGTTCATCCCACTTATAAACAAGTAGCTCAACAAAATCAACTTTCCCAGAGACGAGTTTCGCATTTTCATAATAAGTACCTGGCACCAACCAGGAGGTTGTACCAATGAGTTGTTTCTTAGACTGATGTTTGATCAAGATCTCTTGCCTGCCCACATCATTTGATTTTCATTTCAATTCCACAGATCACTACATAGACTTCATGGGCGATAGATGCAAGTTTTGAATTAGTCTTACCCAGTATTTCCGTATACTTTCGTGCCAGTTCATTCTCTGGAATTATCGACCAGCCAACTTCATTTGTCACTACAACAATATCTGAATTCATATTACTAACTACCTTGGTAAACTCTGAAATGTATTTTTCCACGTCAACATTGTAATAATACAGATTTCCTAAATAGGTCGTCAGGCATTCAAACAAAATGACATGGTATCTTCCATCGATTGCCTCAATGAGTTTTGGCACGTTCAATGGTTCTTCAAAGGTATCAAACATATAAGCTCTTTCAATTTTATGCTTTTGTATCCTTTCGCTCATCTCGTTATCAAAAGGAACGCCCGTTGCAACAAAAGCACGCTTTTTATAACTCTTATTCAGTACATATTTCAAAGCAAAGGAACTCTTGCCAGACTTTATCCCGCCAGTCACCAAAGTGATCATCTGTGATCTTCTCCTTTTGATACTCTCGCATCCTCGAAGGTACACATTTCTCTTATCATCTTTATAGCAGCTTCGATCATGAAAATGGAAAGAACGGCACCTGTACCTTCACCAAGACGCATTTCAAGGTCCAAAATTGGTCTAAGACCAAGTGTTTTTAGCAATGCTTTGTGACCTTTCACGCAAGATTGATGGCCCGCAAAAACATACTTGACAACTCTTGGATTGATCTTCCATGCAAGAAATAGAGCTGCAGTAGTTGGAAATCCATCGACAACAACAGGTATATTTTGTTCGACCGCCTGAAGGATAAATCCTACCATTTGACCAATACAAAAACCACCAACCTTTGAGAGAATATCAATAGGATCATTCTTATCAGGACTGTTCACTTTGATAGCGTCCTTTATCGCGCGCTTTTTTCTTTCCAAACCGTTTGCATCTATGGGTGTACCTATATCGAGTATTTCATCTAACTTAAACCCCGATGCCACTGCGATTGCCGAAGCAGTTGTCGTGTTACCTATCCCCATATCGCCAACAACGAGAAGATCTGCGCCCTCTTCAATAGCTCTTCTTGCTATGATCCTACCTTTTTCAATACAGTCTTGTGCTTGTTCCCTTGTCATAGCAGGTCCTTTTGTGAAATCATTCGTTCCATAACCGATCTTTGCGTGAATCAAGTGCTCATCGTCAATATCCAGTTGTGCATCAACACCAGCATCAACAATGTAAACACTTGCTCCTACATGCCTTGAGAAAACGTTTATACCAGCTCCACCTTTTAGAAAATTCATGACCATTTGGTATGTCACTTCCTTTGGATATGCGGATACACCATTGATAACTACACCGTGGTCGGCTGCAAAGACATAAACCCTTTTGTCTTTTGGCAAATCAGGTATGATCTTTCCTTGAATAAGCCCTATTTTTATGGCTATCTGTTCTAAGTAACCAAGACTTCCAACAGGTTTTGTCAAGTTGTTCAGTCTTTCTTGTATCATGTTTTTGAGTTTTTCCTCCTGTTCCAGCACAATCACTTCCTATCTCACCCCTTCACCTTCGTTCGAAATGATCTTTGAAATCTTCTAATAAACTGAAGTTTAAAAACAAAAACTTTCCCGATAAGCCCAAGCTTTCGGGAAAGACAATCTGCTCAAAGCAGGTCTCCCGGCTTGTGGATCATTCTACTCGCCACGCCTTCCCAGCCTTTTGGCCAGTGGCATTACTGTGGCTTTCGTCCCCATTCACGGTTGCTGGGCAGCCTCGGATTTTCACCGATGTTCCCTGAGCTTTCAGCAGCTACATATTAAGAATGTCCTTTTTATTGATTATATCATTTGGACCCCTTTGGATCTGTTTTAATTATTTCTCGAGTGAAAACAGATTCCATTAACTGTGACTAATTCAAATGTAAATCTCACATAATCCAAAACGAGTTTCCAAAAAATCTGTCTTTTCCACCGAATCTATGGAGGTTTTCCAAAAATATCTTCTTGGGTTTCTCCTTCCCAAGCTGGGTGAAGAACCACACGAGGTCTTCAAGATGTGCAAAGATCATTCTTGTGATAAATATTTCAAACACAAAGCAATTATCCAAAGGAAAATCTAACGATCTTGCTCGTATTTTCACTATCATGATCGTCCTTCTATAATCAGATAATGGTTTTCATAAACCGATATTTTCAAGAACTTGTTCGATGACTCTATCAATACCCTGTATTTTCAAGTCAAAATCTGTCTTAATTTCTATTTATCACTCCACTTGGATCATCAAAGCACCCACAAAGTCCAGGTCCTGTAATGCCGATCATCTTCATTACGGGATCAGCGAAAATGATTGTTACAAACACTGTGACAAATACGAAAACTAAGTATTTCAATCAAATCACTCTTACCGTCAATCAATCGATAAGCATGATAGCATAGAGTGGTAAGACTATTGAGATCATCTAGAAAGGAGAAATCGAATGAATCGGCTGGAACTATCTGTTTTAGAAATGTGCATTGAATCTTTAAAGAGAAACTGTTTTCCAGTAGGTTCAATCGTAGTTGATGAGAATGAAAGGATAGTTTCCAAGGGTAGAAACATGATCAACGAAACCTCAGGTGGTCACAGGGAGATCTACGGTAATGCCATAGCGCACGCCGAATTGAACGCATTAGCAAAGCTCGATGGAGAGCATCTGTACAAATACACGATTTACTGCTCTATGGAGCCTTGCGTGATGTGTGCTGGTGTCATATACATGTCTGGCATCAGAAACATCGTCTATGGTATGAAAGATTATTTGGCTGGGGGGTTGAATCTCTACGGTTCAACGGAATACTACAGTTTAAAGAAAATGAAGGTTCAGCAGAGCGAAAACCTTCGTTTCATTCAAGCAGTTTTGATAGGTTTCTTGGAAAACACAGAGTACGCCCGCAGAGAAGCATTTTGGGAGCCGTATCTGAAGTACTATGAAAAAGAGTATCAAACAGCGAGGAAGTTAGTGTCTGAAGGAGTTTTAGCATCACTCATGAATTCAACAATCAATATAGATGAATTTGTAAAAGTGGTATACAAAAATTATTATTAGAATATACAAAGCATAGCAGTCATCAAATGATCACGATCATTGGACCAGGATCTTAATTCTCAGAAGTTTTGATGATTTCTCTCTCAGAAACACCACAAAAACGTCTAAAGATCTGTCAGTTATTCATTAGAAGCAATTGTGGCATACTCATATATTTTTCAAATGGTGAGGCGATAGAATGCTTTTGCATGTACTTATAGTTTTCTTTGCAGGTTTCTTTGTTGGAAAATTCATCAACACCCAGTGGATTGGTAAATACAGGATCGTCACCCTATTCACCGTTTTTCTTTTATTCACTCTTGGTTTAGAGATAGGGGCTAACGACGAATTGTTCAAGAAAATGGACGAGATTTTACTTTACGGATTTCTCATAGCACTCTTTGGTAGCTTGGGCAGTTTTATGTTCGGATATACCTTCGAAAGGTTGAATGCAAAATCTCTCTTTAAACTACGTGTTAAAGGAGTTCCTATCAAAATACACAAGCCTAACCAGGGAGATGAAAGGTAATGTCGGCAGTTGTCCTACTTTCTTCAGTAGTTGTTGGACTTATAACCGGAAGGATGGCAAAATTCCAACTTCCAGGCAACGCAATCGCGTTGATACTCTATATACTGGTTTTACTCGTCGGGCTCGATCTGAGCAAAGAGAAGATTGAAAAACGCTTGTTTAAAGATATTTCTTTGGTGATACTTTCAACAGTTGGTGGTACCTTTTTATTCACCTTTTTACTTTCCTTTTTCTTGCC
>JBKBIU010000101.1:0-5416 GCA_046294065.1 Pseudothermotoga sp. | reverse complement strand
TTGTCTTAGCAGTTTTAATGGTTCTCTCTGTTTCTGTTTTTGCAAAGGTTAAAATCGTTTACTGGCAGTATTATTTTGAAACCAAAGTCAAAGCAGTCGATGAACTGATAAAGGAATTCCAAAAACTCTATCCAAATATCGAGGTTGAACATGTGACTTTTCCCTATGAAACTTTCAATGAAAAGGTTGCTGCTTCAGTTCCCGCCGGGACCGGTCCAGATGTGGTCAATCTTTACTATGGTTGGATACCAAAGTATGTGACCTCTGGTTATTTGCAGCCACTACCTGAAAATGAATTCTCAGATGAGTATTTTGCAAGGAACTTCTTCTCCTTCGTGCCCAAGGGTGTCGAGTTCATGGGTAAACGCTATGCCCTACCGATAGCCGTGAGGACTCTCGCTCTGTTTTGGAACAAGGATCTTTTCAAAGAAGCCGGCTTAGATCCCGAAAAACCTCCAAGAACGCTACAAGAGTTGGTCGAGATAGCAAAGAGACTTACAAAATATGATAAGCAAGGTAACATAGTTCAAGCAGGTTTGGCGACTCAGCCATCTGGACAGGGCCATCACTGGATTAGAGAGGTCCTAACAAGACAGTTTGGTGGCGCACCATACAATGATGATCACACCAAGGTCACTTACCAGAATGTCCCAGCAGCTTTGAAGTTTTACACAGATCTCATAACCGTTTACAAGGTCGGTTACCCTGGTTTCATGAACGATGACATCACTGCTTTCACTTCCCAGTCTGCCGCAATGAATATCGATGGATCATTCAGAATTGCTGCTTTGAAAAAAGCCGGCATCAATTTTGGTGTTGCAGAATTACCTGAACACAATGGTGTTAAATCGAACTTTGCTTCCTTCTGGGCAAACGGTATTACCAAGAACGCAACAGGCGAAAAACTTGATGCAGCGATCAAGTTCATAAAGTTTCTCTCGAGTGACAGAGTCATGGAAATATGGCTTGAGAAAGTTGGAGAGCTCCCAGCAAATCCATCGGTTGCCCAAAAATACTATAATGATCCTGTTTATGGACCGTTCTTGAAAGGCCTTGAATATGCACATGCAACTATGTTTGTAGATGAAACAGCACAAAGGCAAGTCATGATGGACGCTGTGGACAAAGTCTGGCTCAAGGGCATTTCTCCTGAACAAGCTTTCAAAGAATCTGCTGAGGTTGAACAAAGGGTTCTTGATAACTTCTGGAAATCTGTAGGCAAATAAATCCTGGGCGCGACATCGTCGCGCCCTTTTGAGGTGAAAATATGAAGCTAAGGCACAAAAAAATCTTGACTGCATACCTATTTCTTCTGGCACCTCTCACCTTTTTTGCCTTTATACGTTTCTATCCCATGATATCTGCTTTTTACATCAGCTTCACTGACTGGAATATAATATCGCCTGTAAAGAACTTTGTCGGGCTAGCAAATTATATAAATATATTTAACGATTCCGTCTTTAGAATCTCTTTGCTCAATACTTTGAAATATGTGGCATATGGTGTACCAAGTGTTATAGTTCTCTCACTAATTCTGGCACTACTACTCAACAACATTACAAAACTTCAAGGATTTTATAGATTGATCTATGTAATGCCATACATAACACCACTTGTTGCGACAAGTTGGGTTTGGCGCTGGATGTATCAAAAGCCACCAACTGGTATCATCAACAACTTTTTGAACATGCTGGGCTTGCCAACCAGAAGTTTTTTGATGAGTACAACGGAAGCCTTGCCCTCCATAGTTGTAACTACAGTTTGGATTGAGGTTGGTTACTGCATAATCATCTTTCTGGCAGGTCTTCAGAGTATACCAAAAGAGTACCTTGAAGCTGCAAGAGTGGATGGTGCAAACCGAAGACAGTTGTTGTTCAAGATAGCCATTCCTCTGCTCAATCCCGTAATTGTTTTCTTATCGGTGATGGAGACAATAATATTTCTCAGAATCTTCACCCAAGTGTATAACATGTCCGACCAGGGTTCAGGAGGACCACTGAATTCAACTAAACCTTTGGTTCTTTACATATATCAAAAGGCATTTAAATCATTTGATATGGGAACGGCGACGGCCGCAACTGTGATTTTATTCCTCATAATACTTGGGATAACCGTAGTCCAACTCAAAGTTTTGAACAAGAAAGTTGAATACTGAGGTGATAAGATGACCAGATCAGAGAAAATCATCAAAATTTTCAGCTACCTCATTCTGACAACATTGATAATTGTCATGACCTTTCCTTTCATTTGGATGGTCCTCTCGTCCTTGAAGCCCTTCAGAGAGATATATAGACCATATTTGTTTCCAAAGAACCCTACCTTGGACAATTACAAACGGATTCTCAGTTCTTCACTTTTTCCTAATTGGTTTCTTAACAGCTTGTTCGTAGCACTCTCCACTACTTTTTCGGTTTTATTCTTTGATTCACTAGTCGGCTATACAATAGCCAAGTACCGTTTCCCAGGAAGGAATATCATATTCATTTTCATTCTCAGCACCCTAATGATCCCAACTGAAATGCTCATAATACCTTGGTACATAATGTCCTCAAGGCTCGGGTGGATTGATACATATTGGGGCATCATGTTCCCCGGTATGATAACGGCTTTTGGAATCTTCCTAATGAGACAGTTCATGGAAACAATACCAAATGATCTTTTGGATGCTGCAAGGATCGATGGTATATCTGAATTTGGTATCTTTTTGAAAATTGCATTACCGCTTGTTAAACCCGCTTTGGCTTCTCTGGCGATTTTGAACTTCATCGGTAACTGGAATGCCTTCTTGTGGCCGTTGATAGTTTCTTCAAAACCAAAGATGTACACGTTACCAGTGGGATTGGCATACTTTTCCAGTGAGAATTTGATGCACTGGGAACTCATTATGACTGGAGCCACTATCTCAACAGTACCTTTGATAATCGTGTTTTTGATATTCCAAAAACAAATAATCAGAGGAATAATGCTATCTGGATTGAAAGGGTGATCTCTGTGAAATTGATAGACTCACATGTTCACTTTCCCATTGGTTTTTCAATAAAAGAAATGAATGATCCATGGTTGAAAAAGGAAAAGGAAAAATGGCTCAGGGCTTGGAATTTTCCGGAGCCAGTTCAAATAAATGATTTTGACACACTCTCTGAATTGTGGTACCAAGAGGCCATCAAATATTCCATCGAAAGAATAGTGTTTGTAACTTCCAATGGTAACGAGAATATGTTGAAAGTTGTTCTCAAACATCCAGACAGATTCATTGGGTATGCCCATCACGACCCTTCCAAAAAAGATGCCGCACAAGAGCTTGAAAAATATCTCAAGAAAGGTTTAAAGGGATACAAAATCTTGGGACCAGCAGTGAATACGCCTTTGAACGACAGATCACTATATCCAGTTTGGGAAGTTGCAAATACTTATGAAATACCTGTGTTGATTCACTTTGGGATCATGGGTGCTGCCGGTGGAACAGCATACCATGTGAACATAAACCCTTTGATCATCCACGATGTAGCTAAAGAGTTCAAAAAAATAAAGTTCATTGTACCACATTTTGGTTGTGGCTATGTCTTTGAAACTTTGAACCTGTGCTGGGCATGTCCCAATGTCTATATTGACACCAGCGGATCCAACCAGTGGATGAGATGGATGCCCTATGAACTGAACCTTGAAATGCTCTTTAGAAAGTACAGAGAGACGATCGGGTCAGAGAGGATAATCTTTGGTACAGATTCCAGTTGGTTTCCACGGGGTTTTTCTGAACCATATCTGGTTGAACAAGTGAGAGCCATGGTGAATGTGGGATACAAAGATGATGAGATCGATCGAGTGCTATACAAAAACATCGTCCAAATCCTGGGGTTGATCCAATGAGGTTTTCACATGTTTATAAAGACATTGTCTTAGACAGTTCTTTTGAAAACTGGAAAAGGCTTATGAAGTACTACGTGCAACTGAACAAAGCTCATTTGTTAATGCTTCAAAAAACAAAAATAATCTCCAAAGAAATCTATGTTGAGGTGTCAAACGGTTTGAAGAAAATACAAACTGAGAGCATTGAAGAAAAATTACCAGAAGAAGTTGAAGACCTCCTTTTTTTGATAGAGAAAAGGCTGTCACAGCTAATAACTGTTGAAAAGGCAGGTTTTCTTCACACAGCAAGGAGCAGAAACGACATAGATGCCACAGTTTTTAGAATGTGTGTTCGTGATGAATTGATAGACTTTGTTTATCAATCAATTGACTTGATTGATACAATCGTTCAAAGAGCAAAAACCAGTGTTGAGACCCTTTTACTGCTTTACACACATGGCCAACCTGCTCAAGTGTCAACTTTTGCCCATTATTTACTTTCCTTTGCTTTTGACGTATTGGAAGTGTTGCACAATGTCATCGGTGCTCTAGAAGTAGTCAACATCTGTCCAATGGGTTCGGGCGCGATAACAACGACTGGTTTTCCCATAGACAGAAAGATGGTCAGTGAATACCTTGGTTTTTCAGAACCTGTGGAAAATTCTTACAGAGCGATCGTAACATCGCACTGGATCACTTTTCCTTCAAGTTGTTTAAAGATTTTGATGAATGATCTAACAAGGCTTGTTCAAGAACTCATTCAGAAATCTTCCTGCGAGGTTGGAATCTTTCACTTTCCAGATGAACTGGTTCAGATAAGCAGTATAATGCCACAGAAAAGAAACCCTGTGATACTTGAACACCTACGGATAAGGGCAAACATCGCCTATGGAATCTTCGATGCCGTTGAAAGAATCTTTGTGAACACACCATATCAAGATATCAATGAAAACGGTGATTTTGCACTGTTCAAGTTCATAGAAGGATTAAATATAGCAAAACAAGCTATGATCTTGACCAAAGAGATTTTGCAAAAGGTTGACGTCGATCAAAAAAGAGTGAAAGAACTTGCTTTAAAGACAGGTGCGACAACAACAGAGCTCGCCGATGAACTGGTAAGGACTTTTCAGATGAGTTTTCGCCAAGCTCATTCTATTGTTTCTGAGTATGTTAAATCTGACATGAACTACGAAATCTTAGCTGAAGAATTTGAAAAAGCTTCTGGTAAGAGGTTCACGCTGAGCCAAAAACAGATTGAAAAGATACTGTCGGTAGAACATTTTGTCAAAGTCAGGAAGACAGCCGGTGGCCCTGAGAGAAAGCCTGTCCGTGAAATGATTAGAAAGATTGAAAAAGCAGTCAAAGCACTTAAAGAGAGAACAATAACAATAGACAATAAGATCAAAGACTCCTTGCGAAAGCTTGAAAATGAGTTTAGTGCTATTGGCGGCAAAATATAATCTTAAATTCTTCGACTCAGAATAATTTTTAGAGAAATGGGGGAGTGCGAGGGGGTAGTAATTCTTCTCAATTCATTGAGGGGATACACGGACTTCCTCGCACTGGTATT
>JBKBIU010000100.1:0-5441 GCA_046294065.1 Pseudothermotoga sp. | reverse complement strand
CTTGCTCACCGTGATGACTCATGATCATGTTTATAATGAACTCAGATTCACCGTAGCGTTTTGCAATTTCTGCTCCTATTTCTGTATGAGAACCTTCTACTTCGTGATCAAGTGCTTTACCTATATCGTGCAACAGACCACCACGTCTTGTTTTATCAACGTCAAGTCCAAGTTCTTCTGCCATCAACCCAGCAAGTTGTGCAACCTCAATGGAATGATCGAGCACATTCTGTCCATAGCTGGTTCGGAACTTCAACTTTCCCAGCAACTTAACAAGTTCGGGATGGAGTCCTGTTACACCCGTAGCAAAGGTTGCCTCCTGCCCCATTTCCTTTATCAACTTTTCAACCTCTTGTTTTGATTTTTCATACATCTCTTCAATTCTTGCTGGGTGAATTCTCCCATCAACCACGAGTTTTTCAAGAGTGAGTCTTGCTATCTCACGTCTTATAGGGTTGAAGCTCGACAGTACAACGACCTCGGGTGTATCATCGATTATCAGATCGACTCCTGTTATCTTTTCAAAGGTCCTTATGTTTCTACCCTCTCTTCCTATTATTCTCCCCTTCATATCATCAGAGGGCAGACTCACCGTTGACACAGTTATCTCTCCCACATACTCAGGTGCATATCTTTGGACAGCTATGGCTATAATTCTTTTTGCCTCTTTTTCGGCTTCTTCTTCATACATGTCCTTAATTTGCTTATAAAGGACCGCTAAATCGTGTTCATATTTCTGTCTTGCTTCTTCTAAAACTATCCCTCTTGCCTCTTCAACGGTCATGCCAGCCAATTTGTTGAACCTTTCGTCCAGTTCCTTTTCACGTTGCTCTATCCTTCTCTTTGATACTTCCAGTTGAGCTCTGAGTTGTTCGATTGCTATTTCCTTCTTATCAACCATTTCTTCACGTTTTGAAATCATCTCTTCACGCTTTAGAAGTCTCTCTTCCAGTAACCTTATTTCTGATTCACGTCTTTTCCTTTCATTTTCCACTTCCTCTTTGATTCTGTGAGCCTCTTCTCGTGCTTCGATTATCGCTTTTCTCTTTATCTCCTGAGCCTCTTGTTCGGCCCTTTTTATAATTGACTCTGCATCTTGCTGAGCTTTTTTATTTTGTTTTTCTACTTGTGATTTACCTAAAATATATCCTAAGCCTAAGCCAATTAACGCTGTGATAAGGGATACTAAGACGACTATCATTTGATAGCACCTCCTTCTATGTCAAATGTTTGCAAATATTCAGTCGAGAATCCTCTTCTGTAAAGAAATTCTTGTATTTTTTCATTCTCGACCTTGTGTAACTTTACAATCTTTCTTAACAGACAGGCAAGATCAACCTCCTTCATGACTTTATCAAGAACATTTTCTATTACTGTTTGCGAGATTCCAAGTTGCTTCAACTTGGCTTTTATTCGATAGGGTCCAAATCCTTGTACCGTCAACATATCGTAAGCAAAAAGATATGCAAACTTCTCGTCATCAATTAATCCAGATCTCTCAAGATTTTCTATCGCGTTTTGCACTGTCTGGTCTGAGAAACCTCGATGGAGCAATCTTTCTTCCAACTCTCTTTTCGATCTTGCTCTAAATCTGAGTAATCTTTTTGCGTAACTCAAAGCTTCTTGAAGATCATCACTCAGTTTTTTCATTAGATACCTCCGTTGGTAAATTGTATTTTTGTCTTATTTTCATCTCGATTTCCTTTGCTATCACAGGATTCTCAACAAAATAACTCACAACGTTTCCTTTACCTTGTCCGAGTGAATATTCTTTTCCATCTTCTGCTACATAGAAAAACCAACTTCCCTTTCGTTGTATAAATCCTTCGGCAAGTCCTATATTGAAAAGCTCATTCTCCCTCACAACACCTTTACCGTAGATGATGTCAAAATCAGCCTTCTTGAAGGGCGGGGCAACCTTGTTCTTAACAACCTTTGCAGTAACGGTGTTCCCGATAATGTCATTTCCTTCTTTGATCACCTCACCTCTTCTGACTTCTATTCTCATAGTCGAATAGAACTTCAATGCCAGTCCACCAGTTGTGGTCTCAGGGTTGCCAAACATAACACCTATTTTCATTCTTATTTGGTTTGTAAATATGACAATTGCTTTTGATCTGCTAACATTACCTGCGATCTTTCTCAATGCCTGTGACATAAGCCTTGCTTGAAGACCTACTTGCATGTCTCCCATACTTCCTTCAATCTCGACCCTGGGAACCAATGCAGCGACAGAATCAACAACTACAAGATCAACGGCGTTGCTTCGTACCAGTTCGTCCACTATTTCTAAAGCCTGTTCACCATAATCGGGTTGGGATATCAAAAGTGTCTTCAAATCAACACCCAAAGCTTTCGCATAAACAGGGTCAAGCGAATGTTCTGCATCAACTATAGCAGCTATGCCTCCCCTTTTTTGTATCTCGGCAATTGCATGAAGTGCGATTGTCGTCTTTCCGCTGGCTTCTGGCCCATAAATCTCCACAATCCTACCTCTGGGATACCCTCCAACACCTGTAGCTATATCCAAGGAAAGTGATCCTGTGGGCACAACTTCTACAGGTGTAACTTGACCTTCTTCGCCAAGAATCATTATGGAACCCTTTCCAAAATTACTCTCGATTTTCTTGATTGCCTTCTCAAGTACTTCGTTTTTTGCTTTCTGCTCTTTGTCACCCATGTTTGATCAATCCTCCTTCGAATCTGCACTCATAGACTTGCTTATAAATAGGACCCGTTGGCGTCAGCTGTGATGAATAGATACTGAAACGATCTACAGCAACAACTATTGGTTCAAAGCTGATATCTTCAATCAAAGCCTGCCATGCACTGGGAAAGTCTTTGACTCTACCTATTGTGATATGGGGTGAAAATCTTTCCTCAAAAGAAAAATTGTGCTTCACAAGTTCTGCTTTCATCTCTTCATAAAGTTTTTGTAAGCTCTGGT
Organism: Pseudothermotoga sp.; assembly: GCA_046294065.1. GTDB lineage: Bacteria > Thermotogota > Thermotogae > Thermotogales > DSM-5069 > Pseudothermotoga_B. The sequence continues at coordinate 2,494 of JBKBIU010000100.1, read as the reverse complement.
TTGATTTCACACCAAGCCATATCACCCTTGGTTGATTACCTTTGGAAAAATAGCCAAGTTTTTCAACGTTATACGAAAAAGATGGGAATCCCTTAACTCTGTGACATAAGTGTTGTGCTATCTCATCAACTTGATGTCGAGAAACCTCACCAAGAAAGAAAAGAGTGAGGTGAACATTCTCCTTACTCACCCAGTTTGCCTTAAAACCTCTTTTCATAAGTTTCTCAACAGATTGCTGAGCCACATTTCGAACGGCTTCGTTCACATCGATTGCAATAAATGTCCTCAAAGCTCATCCCCCCAGCACTTTTCTGTTTTGCAAAACATAGATCAAGGCAGAAACAAAGGTGAAGAAGGCACAAAAATAAATGAGAAAAACTTCAAGAAGCTGAATTCTGTTACCAAAAGCATTCTCAAAGAAAAGAAAGGCAACTAGACTCATTTGCAATACAGTTTTGACCTTGCCCCACATGTTTGCCTGAACCACAATACCACTACTGGCAGCAAGAATTCTTACAGCACTCACTACGACATCTCTCGAAACGATCAGAGCAACCAGCCACGATGGTATTTGAGGAATGAGCGCTATCATTATAGAACTCACAAAAACCTTATCGGCAATTTGGTCAAGGACCTTTCCCGTTTTGGTGATCTGGTTTAGTTTTCTGGCAAGAAAACCATCAAAATAATCGGTCAGAGCCGCTATTAAAAACAGCACAAAAGACCATTGCCACCTGCCAAAGACTATTAGGACAAATATTGGAACCGTCAAAAGAAGTCGTGTAACTGTCAAAATGTTAGGCAAATTCATACCAGTATTCCCTCCAAGTCATAGTCAGTCACATTTGTTACTTGAACCTTATAATAACCCGGTATACTAACCTTTCTTGTTTTTTCAATGAAGACATTTCCGTCAATCTCCGGAGAATCAAGGTGGCTCCTTCCTATGTATTTATTTTTCTGGCGCCCTTCTACAAGAACCGTCAGGGTACGTCTTACAAATCTTTCGAGTCTTTCATAGGATATTTGACTTTGAAGTAGCAAAACCTCTTCATACCTTTCTTGCACCACATGGGTAGGTACCTTCTCCTCAATCAGGCTCGCCATGGTACCTTCTTCGTCAGAATAAATGAAAACACCAAGTCTGTCAAAACGTGCCTTCTTCAAAAAACAGATGAGTTCTTCAAAGTCTTTGTCTGTTTCTCCTGGGAACCCTACGATGATGCTTGTTCTTATTGCTGAATCTGGATTTATATCTCTTATTTGCTCTATCAGATCCAGCAATTCTGTACTTGTCCTATACCTTCCCATTTTTTTCAAAATCTTGTCACTACCATGTTGAACAGGAATGTCAAAGTAAGGTATTACCTTTTCAAGTGACAAAATTGCTTTGATGATCTTCTCATCAATATGATCTGGGTGTAAGTATAAGACCCTGATTTTGAACTCGCCATCGACAGCATTCAATCTTTCTAAAAGGACGTCAAGCGAAGGTTTTTCATAAAGATCAATCCCGTATGCTGTTGTGTCTTGCGCAACCAGTATAATTTCTTTCACGCCATTTCGAACAAGATTTCTCACTTCCACTTCGATGGTTTGGGTACTTCTGCTTTTGAAATCTCCTTTAAAGGAGGGAATGGTACAGAAGGTACAACTTCTGTTACATCCGTCTGCGATCTTGACATAAGCGAAGGAACCTTTACAGTTACGAACTGTATCACTATAGACTGTTTTAGGTTCAGTTACAAGAAATGGCTCCTTTTTCTCAATAGCATCGGCAATCTGTGAAGGGACAAGCACACCATACCAGGCATCTACCTCCGGTATTTCTGCGCGTAACTGATCGTGATATCTCTGAACGAGACATCCCTTCACACACAAAAAGAAATCATGTTTTTTCTTATAATTGACAAAATCTAAGATCTCTTCTATAGATTCTCTCTTTGCCGACTCTATAAAAGCGCATGTATCTATGATTACTACCTGTGCTTCATCAACATTCTCGACGATCTGATGCCCTCTACTCTTTAAAATCCCCTCCAAAACGTCGCAGTCGGCTTCGTTCTTGGGACAACCCAGTATCTTCAAACCTATTTTCATCGATTCTCTCACCCTTTAAAAATTCCCTTCTTTTGCTTAAATAAAGCTGGCGAACATATTCAAGCTCTCTTTTATAATCTTCGCTTCTGTAATTTGGATATGTGAACTCCCAATGTCTGAATTCTCCTGAAAGATAGAGCAACGTTACTTCTGCGTAGATACCATTCTTTAAATAGACACGATTCGCCCATGATTTGGTTGAAGCCAAGACAAAATTCGAATGGTGAACATAACCCGGGTCCATGTTGAACTTTCTTTTTCCTTCTACTGCATACTTCTCTTCCAGTTGATTTGTAAATATCTTCACATCAGCTAACAGAGAGGGATGTATTAATCTTTCAAAACTCAGAAGTTTACCTTTTAAGTCAGATCCCATTTCACGATCATAATAATT
>JBKBIU010000001.1:0-37082 GCA_046294065.1 Pseudothermotoga sp. | reverse complement strand
TTCTGTTGTCATAGCTTCGGTTGTTCCGCCGGTAAACTATATCTTTCAAAGATTTTCCGAGAAATATCTTGGTATAAAAAGCTTATGGGTTGAGGCATCAGATGGATTGGACATAAAATGGAATGTAAAAAACCCTTCAGAGATCGGTGCAGATAGGATAGCAAATGTCTTAGGAGCGGCAAGAGTCTGCAGTGATGCCATTATCCTGGATTCTGGCACAGCTATAACAATTGATGTGCTCATGTCTGGTTGCTATGAAGGTGGAGCTATTCTCCCTGGTCTGATGACAGCGGCTCATTCTCTTTTTGAAAAAACGGCGAAACTTCCTCAAATCGACTTGTATGCGCCAGAAAACTGTGTCGGTAAGGATACAGCAGAAAATATAAGGATTGGCATAGTGAGAGGTACCGCCCATGCACTGAATGGTCTTGTGGAAGAAGTGAAGAGTTGCTTCAAAAACAATCCAAAAGTCTTTCTGACAGGCGGTCAGAGCAGCATCTTAGAAAGACTTGTACGCTGTGATTTAAAGGATCCAGATCTGACTTTGAAGGGGATGTATGCCTATTGGAAAAGAAAATCTAATTCTACTCGTGAATCCTTGGATTTATGATTTTGCTGCTTATGATTTTTGGCTGAAACCGCTAGGCTTATTGTACGTTGGTTCGGCACTGAAGAAGCTTGGTTTTGAGGTACGGTTGATTGATCTTCTGAATCGCCATGATCCACAGCTGGCAGATTTTGTAAAACCAAAACGAGACAGGAAATTCGCCACAGGTAAATTCCACAACTTTCAGGTGGAAAAGCCAGATCTTTTGAAGAATATTCCGCGCAAGTATAAATGTTATGGCGCACCTGTAGAGTATTTTCTATCCAAACTAAAGGAAGTGGACAAGCCAAAAGCTGTCTTTGTGACATCGTCGCTGACTTATTGGTGGCCAGGTGTGGCACAGACGATATCCTACATCAAACAGATCATGCCAGATGTTCCTCTTGTCCTTGGTGGTCTCTATGCGAGACTATACCCAGAACATGCTAAGAAGAACACCAGAGCAGACTATATATTCAGTGGTGAATTATCTGAAATTGGTGGCTTGGTACGTTCTCTGTTTGACAGAGATATCGACTTTGACATAGAAAAGTGGTTTGAAATCTTGGAACCTGCTTACGAACTATACGAGAGGGTCGGATATCTGGTCTTTTTAACATCTCTAGGCTGTCCCTACAGATGCACTTACTGCGTCTCGCCGAAACTGTGGAAAAGATTCATACAAAGAGACCCCCGGATGGTTCTTGAAACCATTGAGAAATACCTTCATCTTTTTGGAGTAAGAGATGTTGTATTTTTCGATGATGCAATACTCATAAATAAAGAAAATCATTTCAAACCATTACTGAGATTGCTGATTAGTAAGAAATTCAATGTGAACTATCATCTGCCCAACGGCATACATGCAAGGCTTGTGGATGAAGAACTTGCTGTACTCATGAAGGAAGCAGGTTTCAAAACCATCAAGTTGGGTTATGAAACAACGGGCAAGTTGCAAGAGTTAACCGGTGGAAAGGTTTATGATCAAGATCTCGTCAGAGCCGCACGGATTTTAACAAAAGCTGGCTTCACCGACGAAGAGGTGCAGGCTTATATAATGATTAACATGCCTTTTCAGCAAATTGAAGATGTACTCAGAGCAATAGAGATATGCAGGAATGAAGGAATCTCAGTATCCATAAACGAGTACACACCAATTCCTGGTTCACAGGACTGGTATGTACTCTTATCCAATGGGCTCTTAGATGAGCAGACCGATCCTGTCCTGTTGAACAACACAGTGATACCCTACTGGTTCAAAGCCGGTATAGATGCAAAGACTGTTCAGATGATAAAAAACATTTTGCACAAGCGATGATTCATTCTTTTTTGGTCACCTTCGATGCGATGATACCTACCCCGGGTTTGTATCCTTTAATGATTGCTAAATCATTTGCTACCTTTTGAAAAATAACTATCACGGGTATTGAAGAGATCTCCTCTGGGAGGCCTTTTCTGAGCGCGATAGATTTCTCACTCAAGACTTCCTGATCTGTGATCGACCAAACGTTATGATAGGGAGAAAGATCGGCTAAGAGATCTAAAGCAAGGCTGAGTGTTTTTCCCTGCAGAGCAACAAGACATACCAAAGGATCTGTGACCATTAGTTCCATCGGGCCATGTCTGAATCCTGCTCCACTGTAAACAACGGAATTTATTTTGGAAATCTCTGCCAGTGTTAACTGGGCCATTTTCAGTATGGGTATGGCAAAGCCTCTGCCAACGAAAATTGGGTTTGCTCTTTCAAGGATACTCTTACTCAATGAGTCGACGTTTATTGAAAGTGCATTTTCAACATGGTCGGGTAATTTTTCAAGATCAAGTTCTTTCTCGGTCCATGTGGATGCGATCAATAAGAGAGTTAGTATTGTGTTTACAAAAGTTTTGGATGAGCCCATCGCTTTCTCTGTGCCGGCGAAGATGTGAAAGACCCTTGATTCTCCAAAGATCTGGGCGTTAAAACTCTGAGGATTGTTTGTGACGAGTACACAGTTTGTCAATCTTTCTGAAAACAGATCGATAAATCTTGTCAGTTCAGCTGTTTCACCAGATTGACTGATCAAAAAGACTGTGTCATACTGTTGTAGTAATTTCTCATTGTCATACCAAAGGAATTCAGACAGTTCTCTGCAGTGAGCGTCGATTCCAAAAGAGCGCAGGTATATCGTCGCATACATAGATGCATAGTGAGAAGCCCCCATGCCGAGAAAGAGAATCCTTTGATGTTTCAGTCTTGATGCTTTTTTTTCTAGATCCTCCTTCTGGCTCAGAAGGTTTCTTATGGCTTTGGGTTGTTCAAAAACATCATCGAGAAAGAGTGATGTCATTTGTCAATACCTCCTTTGTAGTAGTCGGTTAAGTTTATAGCACAAGATTTTAAAAACTGTTCAGACAAAAGGCAAACAAATCGTGTAAAATACACAAAGGGTACTAAAAGGGAGTGTGAAAGTATGCCAAGACTCAGAGTCTATGAACTTGCCAAAAAGTTGAATATGTCTGCAAAGGAATTACTTCAAGAACTCGAAGAACTCGGGTTAGATGTCAAGAACCATATGAGCTATATAGATGAAGAAACTGTGAGCCTGATTCTTGAAATATTTGAAGAGGAAGAAGAAGAATCGGTGAAAGCAAAGTCATTGAAACCTAAGAAAGAGAAAGAAAGAGAAGAGGAAGAAGAGCTTTCTCAGGAAGTCTTCGTCAATCCAGAAGAGATGCAGCTTAATACCTTTGCTGTCAAGATAGGTGTCCCCTTGAATAAAATCATACAAGATATGTTCAGCAAGGGTGTGGCTCTCAAACCTATGCAGCAATTGGATGAGAAGATGGCCAAAGAGATAGCACGAATGTATGGATATCGACTGAGGTTACAGCAACCTTCACTTCAAACAGAGCAAGAAGAGTTGGCAGAAAATGAGCTCGAAAAACTTGAAAGATATTTCGATACACTCTACACTGTTCATAAAAATGAGTTAGTGATTCGCCCACCTGTTGTTACGGTTATGGGACATGTTGATCATGGTAAGACAACACTTTTAGACAAAATCAGAAAAACAAGAGTTGCGGAACAAGAGGTTGGAGGAATCACACAATCAATAGGAGCCTATCAAATCATTCATAATGGGAAGAAGATTACGTTCATTGATACTCCAGGGCATGAACTTTTCACCCAGATGCGCGCCAAAGGTGTTCAAGCAACAGATATAGTGGTTCTTGTCGTTGCCGCAGATGATGGTGTCATGCCTCAGACGATTGAAGCTTATAATCATGCCAAAACAGCAAATGTCCCTGTCATTGTGGCGATCAATAAAATTGACAAGCCAAATGCAAACGTTGAACTAACAAAACGTCAGCTGGTGGATAAACTGAATCTTGTTCCCGAAGATTGGGGCGGTGACACGATAGTCGTACCTATTTCAGCTCGTACTGGTGTTGGGATAGATGAATTACTTGAGATGATTCTGTTACTTTCTGAGATGAAGGAAATAAAATGTTATCCCAAAGGACCAGCAAGATGTGTCATCATCGAATCAAAACTCGATAGAGCACTGGGTCCTGTAGCTAACGTCATAGTAAAAGACGGAATATTGAAGATAGGGGACTACTTGGTTTCAGGACCAGTTTACTGCAAAGTCAGAACGCTCATCGATGACAAAGGTAGGTCGATTAAGAATGCTGAGCCGTCTCAACCAGTTATGATCGTTGGATTTGAAGAAGTTCCAGATATACGGTACATGGTATACGCAGTCCAGAATCTTGAAACTGCCCGCATTGTTACCCAGCAGTTGAAAGAACGATTAGATCGGGATAGGATAGCTAAAAGGAAAGTGAAATTAGAGGAATTGCTGAAGATGATGGAGGAATCAGATAAGAAGGAACTCAATATTGTCCTCAAGGCCGATACCTTTGGCTCGTTGAGCGCTGTGCAAAATGCAATTGCTTCCATAAAAAGTGATGAAATCAAGGTGAATGTAATACATTCAGGAATTGGTACAATCAACAACAGTGATGTCATGTTGGCTTCAGCAAGTAACGGAATAATAGTTGGCTTCAGAGTGAAGATAGACACACAAGCGAGGAAAACAGCAGAAAATGAAGATGTGCAGATAAAAACTTACGAGATCATCTATGATTTGTTAGATAATCTAAAACTCGCCCTTGAAGGTATGTTAAAACCACAAATCGTTGAAGAGCTCGTCGGGCGCGGTGAAATCAAGAAGGTTTTTGAGATCAAGAAAGTTGGTAAAATTGCTGGAGTCCAACTCCTTGATGGATTTGTAGACAAAAACTGTATTGTCAAAATTTATAGGAATGGAAACTTTTTATCAAGTGATGAGATAGAAAGTCTAAAACACTACAAGCAAGATGCTGATAGAGTTGATGCACCTCAGGAATGTGGTATCAAGCTTAAGACAAATTTGGATATCCAAGAGGGCGATGAACTGGAATTCTACCAAACAGTTCAAGTTCAAAGAAAACTTTAACTTTTGTGCTGAAGGTAATCATTGCACTGTGAACAGATTCCATAGACGATCAGTTCAGTTCTCTGAGTCTTTCCAGGTACATTGACCACTACCTTGTAAGTGATATCATACACGTTTCCACAGATTGTACAGACAAAGTGACCATGATCTGATGTGTCTATATCGTATATGGTTGTAGTGTCGTTGATAGAAATCTTTTTTATCTGTCCCATTTCTTCTAACGTGTGTAAAGTATTGTATACCGTTGTGAAGGAAACGCTCCCAACCTTTGATAGAACATGCTCGTATATCTGTTGAGCTGTAGGATGAATTCTGTTGTTCTGCAAGAACCTAAGTATTTCGACCCTTTGGGGTGTTATCTTCAAACCATGATTTTTCAAAAGCTCAACTATCTGATTGATTGACATGGATCTACCTCCAATTCATCCCAGGTTATTATACCACTATTCTTATGACAATTTGATTTATAATCAATCTGGGAGGAGATGAAATTTTCGATTTTACAGGACTTGATGCCAATAAGAGAAAGAGCACGAGAACTTGTTGAAGAAAGATTCAACGAATTCAAACGGTTGGGTGAAAGTGGTTCTGAAGAAGATTTGTTTAGTGAACTGTGCTTTTGTGTTTTGACTGCCAACTGGAGTGCACAAGGAGGAATCAGGGCACAGCAGTTGATAAAACCCGAAGGGTTCTTAAATTTATCTCAAGACGATCTTGAAAGATCCCTTGCAGCTGTGGGACATAGGTATCCAAAAGCGAGAGCATCATACATTGTGAGGAATCGAAGTTTAGTTGGCACACTGAGAAGCGTTATCAAATTTGATCCTTTCGCTGCCAGAGAATGGTTGGTTAAGAACGCACTGGGAATTGGTTACAAAGAAGCGAGCCACTTTTTGAGGAACGTGGGCATAGAGGAGCTTGCTATTTTGGACAGGCATGTTCTTTCAATCATGAAAAAGTACAAAATCATAGAGCAGATACCAAAATCACTGACAAGGTCACTTTATTTATCTTATGAAGAACGGTTGCGAGAAATTGCCAATCAATTTGGTGAATCATTAGGAAAATTTGATTTGTATTTGTGGTATTTTCTGAAGGGTAAGGTGGAGAAATAGGAGGTGTGACAGTTGGTTAGGGTAAGGTTTGCTCCTAGTCCTACAGGTTATCTGCATGTTGGAGGTGCAAGAACAGCTCTGTTCAATTACTTGTTTGCACGGCATCACGGTGGAAAATTTGTCCTTAGGATAGAAGACACCGACATAGCACGTTCTGAAAAAGTGTTTGAGCAAAACTTAATGGAAACTCTACGTTGGCTTGGGTTGAATTGGGATGAAGGACCAGACATTGGTGGTCCTTTCGGTCCATACAGACAAAGTGAGAGATTGCACATATACAGAGAGTATGCCCAAAAACTGGTCTCTCTTGGGAAGGCTTACGAGGTATACGCTTATCCAGAGGAAATAGAAAAGATTCGAGAACAACTCTTGTCACAAGATGAAGCGCCACACTACACAAGGGAATATTTTGAATCATTTGCAACGAGTGAACGCAAGAGAGAATATGAACAAAAAGGTCTAAAACCGGCTATCTACTTTTCTATGCCGAGAAAGACCATTGTTCACGAAGATCTGGTTAAAGGAACCGTCGTATTCTCGGAGGGATCGGTTGGCGATTTCGCTATCTTGAGAAGCAACGGTGTTCCAACATACAATTTTGCCTGTGTTGTAGATGACATGCTCATGCAGATCACCCATGTTATACGTGGTGATGATCATCTACCCAACACGGTGAAACAACTTGCTATGTATGAAGCCTTTGGGGCAACACCACCCAAGATAGGGCATGTCTCGACTATTCTCGGCCCCGACGGGAAAAAACTGAGTAAAAGACATGGAGCCACCTCTATTGAAGAATTTAGATCACAAGGCTACCTCCCAGAGGCCGTAGTAAATTATCTTGCACTCCTTGGTTGGTCATCACCAGATGCTAAAGAAATCATGTCGATGGACGAGATGATATCCAAATTCTCGATTGATAGACTCAGTAAGAACCCGGCCATCTTTGACCCAGTAAAGCTCAACTGGATGAATGGACACTATATAAGAACGATGGACGAAGAACAACTCATCCATTTGATCTCTCCCTTCCTCAAAAATTGTGGTTTCCTAGCCAAGAGCTCTGAGTGGTTGAGAGAAGTTTTGCAAACAGTCAAAGACAGAATTCATACTCTAAAGGACTTTCAAACAGCTGCAGATTTCTTTTTTATTAGACCACAAGTGAAGGTCTCGGCGAGCCAAGAAGTAAAAGAAGCCCTCATAGAGTGTTCCGAAAAACTGGAAAGTTCACAAAATTTCGACAAGGACTATGTTGTGAACCTGATCAGGTCAGTCGTTAAGGGTCGTAAGGTGAACGCAAAGGAGTTCTATACTACTCTGAGGTATCTTCTCACCGGTAGGAATGAGGGACCAGAGCTCGTTGACATCGTGTATCTTTTGGGCACCAGCGAAACAGCGACGAGAATCAAAATGGGTTTGGAGGAATGATTATGTACATATGGAACACACTTTCAGGCAGGCTGGAGAAATTCATACCGAAGGATTCAAATATCGTTAGAATGTATGTCTGCGGTCCCACTGTTTACGGCTTGATTCACGTTGGTAACGCAAGGCCCATGGTAGTTTTCGATTCGTTAAGGCGTTACCTTGAGTACAGAGGATATCGCGTCATAATGGTTCAGAACTTCACCGATATAGATGATAAGATCATTGTTCGTGCCAACGAGCTGAACGTCACTTTCAAGGATGTTGCAGAGAGTTTCATATCTGAGTATTGGCGTGATGCGGCTGCACTTAATGTCAGAGCTCCAAATTTTGCGCCGAAAACCTCAGATTTTGTGCAGCAGATAATTTTTTCCATCGAGAAACTGATCAAGAAAGGACATGCTTATATCGCCGATGGCGATGTTTATTTTGATGTTAAAAGTTTTCCAAAGTATGGGGAACTATCTCACAGATCACTAGATGATATGATATCTGGAGCAAGGGTAGAGATAAATGAAAGAAAGCGTAATCCATTGGATTTTGCCCTTTGGAAATCCGCAAAACCCAACGAACCTTCATGGCAAAGCCCCTGGGGGTTGGGAAGACCTGGATGGCATATAGAGTGCACTATCATGTCCACAGAACTTCTTGGTTCAACTCTCGACATACATGCCGGTGGGGAAGACTTGATATTTCCTCATCACGAAAATGAGAAGGCACAGAGTGAGGCTTTGACTGGTGAACCATTTGTCAAGTACTGGATGCACAACGGGATGATAAGATTTTCGGGTGACAAAATGAGTAAATCGATCGGCAATATTTTCCTCTTGCGTGAAGCTATTAAAATCTTTGGGTCGGATGCACTGAAACTATTTTTCCTCTCAAAACATTACAGAAGTCCGATAGACTTTTCACAAGAAGCAGTTGTGAGCACCATGAAAGCTGCAAAACGTGTATTCGAAACCTTTAGGAGATTTGAATCGAAATTTCCATTTCCATCTTTGGTCAAGAGTGACGAATGGATCGAAGAAAAAAGATCTATCTTCCGCGAAGCACTGGACGATGATTTCAATACACCGAAAGCCATTGCACTGATCTTTGATTTGGTAAACGAATTGAACAAAGCAATGGATGAAGGCAACGATAAAATGGCTCTGAAGGTGTATCATTTGTTACGAAGAGAGTTCTGTCCTGTTTTCGGATTATTCGAGCTATCTTCGCAGCCCGTCGAAATCTCAGCGGAAGAGTTAATCCAGATATTGATCGATGTGCGAAACGACCTGAGACTGCAAAAAATATACAATCTGGCTGACAAGGTTCGTCTCAGGCTCAAAGAAGTTGGGATTGAACTGAAGGACAAACCAGATGGAACAGAGTATACCTTCACTAGGGAGGTGTGAACAGTGTGGGAACATTTGAAAGTCACCGATCCAGATATTTACGAAGTAGTATTAGGTGAACTAAAACGTCAGGAATACGGCATAGAATTGATCGCATCTGAGAATTTTGCTTCTGTTGCCGTTATGGAAGCAATGGGAAGTGTTCTCACAAACAAATACGCAGAGGGATACCCTTCAAAACGCTATTATGGTGGTTGCGAGTGGGTTGACAGAGCTGAAGAGCTTGCCAGAGAAAGAGCAAAGCAACTTTTTAAGGTTCAATATGCCAATGTTCAACCACACTCTGGCTCACAGGCAAACATGGCTGCCTACCTTTCTGTAGCAGAAGCCGGCGATCTGTTGATGGGAATGAGTCTGTCCCACGGAGGACACCTCACACACGGTGCTGGCGTGAATTTCTCTGGCAAATTGTTTAGAACGATTCAATATGGTGTAGATCCAAAGACAGAAATAATAGATTACGATCAGGTCAGGAAGATGGCACTTGAGCATAGACCTAAGATCATAGTAGCCGGTGGTAGTGCCTATTCAAGGATAATAGATTTCAAAAAATTCCGCGAAATAGCTGACGAGGTCGGTGCATATCTTGTAGTCGATATGGCACATTTTGCTGGTTTGGTCGCTGCAGGCATCTATCCAAATCCTTGCGAATATGCTCACATAGTTACATCGACAACACACAAGACGCTCAGGGGCCCCCGAGGTGGTTTGATCCTTACAAATGATCAGGAAATCTATAAAGCGATAAACAAGACAGTCTTTCCAGGCACCCAAGGTGGACCACTGATGCACGTTATAGCAGCAAAAGCAGTGTGTTTCAAAGAGGCAATGACCTCCGCCTTTGTGGAATACCAAAAGCAGGTCGTGGAAAATGCAAAAACAATGGCTGCACAATTGTCGCATTTGGGATTGAGAATTGTGTCTGGAGGAACCGATACGCATTTAATGCTTGTAGATTTAACGCCCTTGAATGTGACGGGAAAAGCTGCAGAGAAGGCACTCGAGGTATGTGGTATCACAGTGAACAAGAATACTATCCCCAACGAAACACGTTCACCTTTTGTGGCAAGCGGCATCAGAATTGGTACACCTGCTGTCACTACCAGAGGTATGAAAGAGCAGGAGATGAAACAAATAGCAGAACTGATTCTCAAAGTTCTCAAGAATATAACTGACGAAGAAGGTACACTGCCAGATTCCGTCCAAAGAGAGGTTTACGGTGCTGTTAGAAGTCTATGTGAACGTTTTCCTCTGTATGCAGACAAAATCTCATTTTAAATAAAAGTGGGCGTACCAATTAGTACGCCCCTTCAGATGTGTTCGAAATTTCTCGTTCTTATAGCTTTCAATACATCCAAAATGTAATCCACTGCATATCCAAATTCAACCTCGGACTGAGTTTGATCCAACAAATTCTTAACTTGTACAGCTTTCTTCGAAAGCTCATTCTCACCTATTATGACTGCGATAGCAGCATTCAGCTTGTTTGCGCGTTTGAGCTGAATTTTAATTGGTCGCAAGTTAACATCAATGATGACTGATAACCCAGACTTTCTCAGAGAATCTGATATCTCTAAGGCTTTGACAACGGCCTGTTCATCGAGCGGGGCAACGTAGATATCACAGTACGAATCCTGTGGTATCTTCAATTGTTCTGACTTCACGGCCAGAATGAGCCTCTCAATTCCTGCGGCAAAACCTAACGCAGGTAGATCAGGACCACCCAGTTCCTTGCACAGACCATCATATCTTCCACCAGCAAGTATCGCGCTCTGTGCTCCCAATAAATCGTGCTTCACCTCGAAAACTGTACGTGTATAATAGTCTAGACCCCTTACCAGGTTCCCATCTTCTTCAAAGGGCATATTCAAACTTCTCAAGATGGATTTTAATTTCTCGTAGTGCTCTTTACAATCATTGCACAAATATTCAACGGTTTTCGGTGCTCTTTGGGCTATTTCGACGTCCTTTTTACAATCCAACAATCTCAAAACGTTTAACTCAAAACGTCTTTTACAGTCTTCGCATATTTCTTCATAATGCTGAGAATAATATTCTTTCAATGCATTTTTGTACTCTGTTCTGCACTTCGGGCAACCTATGGAGTTTAAATATATTTTGTAAGAACTCAGTCCAAGAGAACTCAGAAAGGAATTCGCAAGCTGTATAACTTCCACATCTGCAAATGGTTCTGCCGATCCTATCAGTTCTACGCCAAATTGATGAAACTGCCTGAGTCTACCAGCTTGAGGTCTCTCATATCTGAACATGGGTCCAATATAGTAAAATCTTTGTGGTAAACCATCATTGATCATCGAGTTTTCTATGAAAGCCCTTATAGTTGGAGCTGTTCCTTCTGGTCTGAGCGTTAGACTCCTCCCACCTTTGTCAACGAAGGTATACATTTCTTTTTGAACTATATCGGTTTCTTCTCCAACACTACGCGTAAAGAGTTCGGTTGATTCGAATATCGGTGTTCTTATCTCTTGATAGCCGAATAACCTGGAAACGTGAGCAGCCTTACGCTCAACAAAAGACCAGTAAGGAATCTCTAGCCCATAAATATCGTTTGTTCCCTTGATACGTTCGTATTTCAGAATTCAACCCTCCCTTGATCTCATGATACCACAGCACCGATTTGTCTAAGTGCTCGTGAACACTCTTGATCGTTCTCTAAGGTTTGTATCACTTCTTCGAAAGACTTAAAGGGCCTTGCAAGCAAAATCTTTCTTGCGCGTTTCTCACCGATCGTTGGTATGTGAACAAGTTCGTCAAATGAAGCGGTGTTCACATTCAATGGATATCGAAGCGCTGTAATCGACCTTGGACCATGATCAACTACTACGACATCGGAAGTGCTCAACATTTCTCCAACCACACCGACCAAGACGGGATAGCTTCCAAGTTGTCTTGCAAAAGTTATTTTTCCTTCTTTGTACTCTGGGTATACCTTTCGTAGGATGCATCCAACTGGAAAAACCTTTTGAATCATTGGTAAGTCTATTTGTTCTCTGATTTTTTGTTTGTATAAATTGAAGATCTCTTTGTTCAATTTCAATTTTTTCATCTGTGAGAATCTATAAAGAGGTGTGCCAGGTTCGATTATCACTTGTCTGACATTAATTCTTCTCAATAAAAGGTCTCTGTCTAATATTGATTTTAACCACTTGAAATTCTCTTCGTAGGTTTGCTTAGTTTCACCAATCAAGCCATAGAGTAAGTTGATGCCTGGAAGCAGCTTAGGTACACCATCGATTCTTACTAGACCTACATGGTTGACTATCTCGATAGCTTTAAGGACTTGATGGGGAAAATTCATTATATTATTCATCTTGATCACTCTTAGATCGAAGCTTTCGACACCAAAGGACAAAACATCACCCGGTGTATCCCATTTGACAATCGTCTCCAGAATCTGTGAGCATTCTCTTTCATAATTTGCTATAAAGGCAGGATTGGCATTATCGTGATGAAGCACATCGATTTGAGGACATCTTTGCCAAATCGTTTCATAAAGATCCTTGAAAACCTCAGGGCACGGTTTCCCGTAGATGTCAGAATAGTATGCCAAAACGTTTGCAGACCTTCCAAACCTGAAAGCTCTGCAGCCATGACTGTAAAGTTCACTGACCTCGTCTATTACATCGCTCACGGGTCGAGAGGTAAACCTTGGGTAAAAGACAGATTCCACACAGAAACTACAGTGAGTTCTCCTTTCACAACCGCGTGAGAGTTCTATTTCACATATGACATTCGGATATCTTGGGTGCTGCTTGATTATGGAGGCTCCAAATAAAGATGCATTTCTTACAATTTCCCAATCGTTGGGATTCCTCTTTGATCCAAAAAGATAGTTATACAGATCGACAGCTATATCAGGACTGAGTAGATAATCTACATCAAGGTCAGATTTAATTGCTTTTGTTCCACCTTTACGTGCTTGAAAGGATGAAAAAGGACCGGCAACCAATCTAATACTTTTCTTGCAAGCCTGTAACACCTTTTCGAGTTCACTGTGGGACATGGGTTCACCGCCCACATATTTCCCTGGAACAGCTACTCCTCCTATGATCAAAACAAGGTCAAAAAAGGGTAAATCACCCCATGATTTATCGCTTCGAATCTGGTCTATCGTGCGATAACTCACGTCATAATTTTTCATTGCAAGAATTCCTGCAGCATAGCGAACATAGTGGCTAACATAAGGGGGTATTCCAAGAACGGCCGGTTCGTCTACATACCCGTCGAGGATCAGTGCTTTCATGATCTACTTTTCCAGTAACTGCTTGATTTGTTTCAAAACGTTATCGTCTTGGGTGATGACATATATGTGATAGCCTTGACCAGTACACTGAATCATTTTTTCATTTTGTTCCATGTTCACATTAACTTCTTTTGAAGCGTAGACCACCTTGAGGATAGAACCTGATTTGTGGTTTGCCATGATCAAGATGACTTGTTCTTCGCCGATCTTCAAACGTGATACTGTGTACCAAGAAACAGTTTGCAGAATCTCCTTAATTTCACTTGGAAAACTAATAGTTGCTTCACTTGGACGAATGTTGTATTTGTTAGCAATTTCGTCAAACTTCTGCGTCAAAGGTTGTACTTCTTCATAGACTAGCTCCGTTGTCACACCTTGGAAGATGCGAGTGATCTTTTCGGGGTATCCTTTGTCGTTTATTATCGCCGTGAAAAAACCCGAAGATGAATCCACAATAACCTTATATTTTCCATCGATTCTTTCTGTTTTTGAGATACCAACTTGCTTTAACTGTCTTATAAAGAGATCCTCCAGATCAAGGATTTCAAGGGGTGATACACGAAAGTTATTTGGTTCGCCCATAATGAATGAACCAGAGTGCTTTGCCCAAATCAGAATCAACGGTGATAAAACCTGGACAATCTTATCATCAGGCCATCTGTAAACCAACTCGATCCTGCTTTTGTTATTAGCACCACGTTCTGTAACAACTCGTCTTCCGAAATATGAGTTAGTCAGAAAAAGATCTATAAAGGACTGACAAAACACAGCTACAGTACATACAGCGATACAAGTTAATATCAGTGTTCTTTTCATTCCAGCCATCGCTCCTAAGGTTGCTCAGAAACCATCCCCAACCAGCTTAACCAAGCTGAGGTAATCAAAGACTTCACTCACCGAGGCTTGTTGACTTCTTGTTGTGACGGGGATCTTGGTTGGTAAAAGATTGAGTGTTATGAAAAATAGTGCGGTCACAACGGATGCGGCTATTAGTATTTCCGAGAACAACTCCCTTCCTTTGTGGATCTTGGACATCACACGTTTTTCAAGAACAGGACTGGGTTTGTAATGGTAGCGTACTTTGATCACCTGCATCATGCTGTTGTAGATTTTCACATCTTGTTTTGTCTTTTCATCCAGTTCTTCTTTCGTCAGTTCTCCATCGAGGAATCTCTGGAAATCCTCGTCGTTCATTCGTCCGCCTCCTCAAGCAACTTCTTGAGTCTCTTTCTTGCATAGTGAAGGCTACTCTTAACACTCCCGACCGGTTTGTCGACTATTTGGCTTATCTCTTCATAACTTAATCCATCTACATCTCTCAATTTTATCAACAATCTATCGTCTGCTGATAATCTCTCTATGGCATCCATAATCTTTTCGTAGGCTATTTCTCCTGTTGCCTGTAAACTCGTATCAGATTCTGAGACTGGATGAGGCATGGAACCTTCCTCATCCTCTGTGAAATCTGTTAGTACTTCATTTCTTCTTCTATATTTTGATAGATAGTCTTTGCAGACATTTATTGCTATTCTATAAACCCAAGTAGATAACTTAGAGTCACCTTTGAATTTTCTTACACCTTTGAAAACCCTCAGCATGACTTCCTGAACCACATCGTCAACATCATCCGCTCCAAGATAAGCTTTAGCAACACTTCCTATTTTACCAGCGAATTCCTCATAGAGCCATCTGTACGCCCAATCTTCACCACGTCTAAGTCCTCTGAGGAGTTCTTCGTCTTGCATCTTTTTCCTCCTATTTTGACATGGAGAAACTCTTAAAAGTTCACTTGCAAATCACCTTATTCTGTTCACATTCAATAATACCAATTGCTTTGAATACAATCTCACCTACAGGATTATCGGTGCCCGCGAGAAAATCTGACAGATGCAAATGCAAACACTTTACTCTTCTCAGGTCTCTGATTCCACCGCTCCCAACCTTGCTCAATATTGCTCTTATGTTCTCGTCGTTAGTTAATTTTGCTCTTCGGTCCTGAATTTCTTTATGAGCCTTTAAATATCTCTCTCTGAAAACAGAATCCTTCGCAATCAGTTCTTCAAGGTTAGAAATCCATCCGAGTGCCTCTAAACGTGAAACGGCTTTAACCAAAAAAGGGCAAGTCATCCAATATAGAGTTGGGAAAGGTTTTCCATCAATCACTGGATGGCTCTCAATTAATACTGGATAACCATGTTTACATCTTCTTACAACTCGGTTGATTCCCTTTGGGGAACGACCTATTTGCTTTCTTATGGCTAACAAATCTTCACAGCAAATGCTCTCCAATTTTGCATTTCACCCTCAGACAATATCTCGAAACTTTTACTTTCAAAACATTTTCTAATGACTAACTCATCCTTAGTTGGTATTCCTGAAACAATCAAAAGGGAACCAGTGTGAGTCACTTTGTGAATTTGCCTCATCAACTGCATTATCACTGGTGTCAATATATTTGCAACCACAAGATCATACTTGCCTTCAACATTATTTGTAAGATCAGACAGTATCACATCCACTTCTACTTGATTTTCCTTCACAAATTCTTTGGCGACCTCAACAGCCACAGGATCATTATCAACGGCTGTGACCTTCTCAGCTCCAAGTTTTGCTGCAATGATTGCAAGTATGGCTGTGCCACAACCAATATCTAGAACACTATGATTGCTCATTAAGTACTGAGCCAAAAATTTGGCTGCAAGAATTGTTGTAGGATGATCCCCTGTGCCGAAAGCTGCAGATGGTCTCATCTTAACAACAATTACATCTTTGTCATCCAAACTACCTTTTGGATCTATCCAGATTTTTTCGGTTATCTGGAATGGTTCAAGTTTCATGTACTTGAACCAATTGTCTGCGCAAGAGATTTTCTTTTCAAGAAGTTTGCTGTTGGTAAATTCTATTATATTCTTGACAAAATCTTCGTCTTCTGTGTACAAAATCACCCTCGTGCCATTGGCCATATATTCAACAGCATAATTGAAAAAATCCCTTGAAATGAGTTCTTCTTCGAGAACTTCTATACAATCGGTTAGCAAGTGCCATTCAGTTGTGCCTGTGAAAGTCATATTTTTCATCAACTGAGTTCACGTTTGATGAAATTTGGAAGCACGAAGGCTGCTTTGTGAATTTCTTCATTGTAATACTTGAGCTCTCTGGACATCTTTTGTGCGTCTTCAACTCGGATATCCTTCAAAGGATCTCTACCTTTCGATGCAAAAATGTATAGCCAATACCCTGAAGGATATGTTGGCATGAAGCCTTGATATACATGTACAACTGGAAAAGCAACGCGGACTCTTTTATATGCGATTTTGAGCCATCCAAAATCGTACAACGGATTCTCGGCTTCCGCTGTCATAACACCGCCATCTTTTAGTGCCTCATAGCATGATTTGTAAAAATCCTGTGTGAAAAGATGTCCACCTTCGCCAGCAGTTGGATCCGTTGAATCAATTATTATGACATCAAACTCATTTCGAAGGCCTTTGATATATTCTGCGCCGTTTTCAAAGATCAATTCCACTTTGTCACTTTCAAAGGCGACTCCTGTTTTTAAATACTGCTTTGACAGTTCAACTACTCGTTTGTCGATCTCACAAAGAACTGCTTTCTCAACCTGTGGATGTCTCAATACTTCACGCAAGGTTCCACCGTCACCGCCGCCAACAATCAAAACAGATCTTGGATCTGGATGTGAAAACAAGGCAACATGTGCGAGCATTTCGTGGTACATGAATTCATCAGCATCTGTTGTCATTGTGATTCCATCTAATGCAAATACTCTACCCAAAGTAGGGTTGTCAAAGATATCTATTCTTTGATATTGGGTTTGCTCAGAATGAACCATTCGGGTTATTCTCATCACCAGACCTACATCTCCACCAGAAAAGTAATCAAAAAACCATAAATGCTTTCCTGGTATGACTTTTTCAGACACTGTAGACTCCTCCTTTCACTGCCTTATGTGGAGCAGTTGCTGGTATACCTATTGCTCTGTAGTCACCACGTGTATGCTCAAAGACCTGTGTTCTTTTTGCATCGAATACTTTTTTCAAGTAATCAAAAGCCTTCCATGGATTTGTATCTTCACCGCATGTGAATAAATCAATTGCAGCATAGCCGTATTCGGGCCACGTGTGAATTGTCAAGTGTGATTCAGAGATCACAACTACGCCGCTCACCCCGTAGGGGAGGAACCTATGGAACGAGCTACCAATTATCGTTGCACCAGCAATAATAGCGGCATCCTTCATCTTTTGTTCAACGAATGCCACATCATCAAGTGCCTTTTGATCACAGTCGTAAAACTCCGCAATCAGATGTCTTCCCAAGCTTCTCTTCATTGCCAATCCCTCCCCATCAATCGATTTCTATCCACAGAACTATTGCATCTTTCTTCTTACTTGGGTTTTTCAAAAAGTGTTTCTTGTCAGCTCGGTAGTAAAAACAATCACCCTGCGACAGCTTGTACCTAACATCATCAAGCCACAAGTCTACCTTGCCTTGCAAGACATAACCAAACTCATCGCCCTCATGATAGTCCTCTTCTTCTGTCTGAGCACCTGGTTTAAGCGTTACCAAGATTGGATCTATCTTCTTTGTCTCGACATCGCTCATTAAGAGTTGTGAAGAGACTCCTTCAGGTTCGTCGTAAACTGGGATCCTGTCTTCCTTTCTGAAAATGACTTTGCTTTCTTCCTCAGAAAAGAATGCCTTTAGATCGGTACCTAAGGCGCGTAATATCTTCTCTAATGTATCTATGGACAAGGATGTTTTGTTGCTCTCAAGTTGTGATATAAAACTTCTTGAGAGGTCTGTACGCATTGCCAATTCTTCTTGTGTCAACCCACGAGACATTCTTAGTCTTTTCACCTTTTCACCTATATCCATCAAAAACACCTCAAACTCTCTTAACAAGCCAACAGTAGAACGTTTGTCCAGTATATTGTTCGCTTTCAGTCAACTTACGTTGTCATTATATGCATGTAATGGGAGAAAAAATACTAAGATTTCTTTAAGATTTATTTACAATAGATGCTCAAAGATTGATAGATGCAAGTTTATCGATGCGTACTGATTCATAAACAAAACACGTTCACTATTGTAGACATTTAGAGAATTTCAGCTTACTCGCCTATATGGTAATCGTTTTTCTTTTCTACAGAAATGTTGTATATTATTAGTGCCATGGATGAATTTGATTTGGTAGAGTATTTAAAAATGGTAAAGGTTCAAAAGAAAATAGACAGCAGAATCTCGTGGGATGAATATTTCATGAGAATCTGTCATCTTGTAAGTGATAGATCAACTTGCACTCATCGCAAGGTAGGCGCAATAATAGTAAGGGAGAACAGAATTCTCGCCACAGGTTACAATCAACCCCCATCGGGATTCCCGCATTGCGATTCCATAGGTTGCATAAGAGAAGATTTGAAGATACCTTCTGGGAGGAACCAAGAGATTTGTTACGGACTACATGCAGAACAAAACGCACTCATGCAAGCAGCCAGGTTTGGAATATCGACAAATGGCGCTACGATATATGTTACGACAAAGCCATGTTCAGTGTGTGCAAGGCTCATAATCAATGCTGGTATTGTGAGGGTTGTTTACTTTTCGGATTACCCAGATCCATTGACCGATTACTTCTTCAAAACCTGTAAGATCAATGTAGAATTACTCAATTTTGGTGGAGGTGGACGCTTTGAAAGTTGAAAAACTGGTTTCTTATTTGCGTCAAGATCACTGGCCAACGATATGGTGCCCAGGCTGTGGAAATGGTATCGTACTGAAAGCCTTTTTACAAGCTGTTGATAATCTTGGTATCAAACGTGAACGAATGGCTGTGGTATCGGGTATAGGTTGCTCGTCCAGGGCGACCGGTTATATAGACTTCAACACTCTGCATACACTACACGGAAGGGCCGTTGCTTTTGCAACGGGTGTAAAACTTGCCAAACCCGATTTTCAAGTTGCTGTACTTGGTGGAGATGGTGATATTCTTGCCATTGGCGGAAATCACTTCATCCATGCTTGTCGTAGAAATATAGATATAACGATTGTTGTCTTCAACAACATGATTTACGGTATGACGGGTGGCCAAAACTCTCCCACAACACCATTTGAGAAAATTGCATCAACGACACCGTATGGTAATATAGAAAAACCCTTTGATGTTGTCAAAATGGCAGTTGCTGCAGGTGCTACCTACGTTGCGAGGGCAACTGTCTATCACTATCCCCTACTGGTACGCTACATAAGTAAAGCCTTGAGCCATAAAGGTACATCGGTTGTAGAAGCTGTTACAAACTGTCATACCTATTACGGTAGGTACAACAGGATAGGCGATGCCCCAGCCATGATCGATTATTTCAAGAAAAACAGCATCATGTTGGACAAAGCTAAGGGAATGTCGGAAACAGATCTTGAAGATAAGATAATCATTGGAGAATTTCATGAAGAGAATAGACCAACTTTTCATGAACTATATGAAGCTGCCATGAGCCATAAAGGAGAGTAAAGGAGGTGTGACGTTTGAATATTCATGAACCGTTGAGTATCAGAGTGGCAGGAACAGGTGGCCAAGGTAACATACTTGCAGGGAAGTTGCTTGCACAAGCAGCGGTTTTTGATGGAAAACATGTTGTTCAAACACAACTTTATGGTGCTCAAGTCAGGGGAGGCATAAGCCATTGTGACGTTATAATTTGTGATGAGTGGATAGACTTCCCCGAAGCTTCTCATTTCGATATCATGTACATAATGCATCTCGATGCGTTGAGAGCTTACCAAAGGTTCATAAGACCGAACGGTGTCCTTTTGATTGATTCAACATTCGTTGAAACACTGCCGCAGAGCTTTCATAGAACAAAAAAAGTACTTATGATTCCACTTGAGAAATTGGCTATTGAAAACTTTGGAACTCCTATGGTGGGCAACATGATAGGTTTAGGAGCTTTGGTGAGGTCGACACAAATTGTCACTCTTGATTCCTTGATAAAATCTGTTCATGAATTAATTTCCGAAAAATACACGAAGTTAAACATAGAGGCGATCAATTATGGTTACCAGACCACTAACAAAGAATTCAAAATCAAGATTGAGCAAAAGATCAGAACCATCGGCTTCGAATAATCTTTTTAAATCGTTTCAGAATGCATTTTTAGGTCTCATAGAAGCCTTAAAGCGTGAAAGAAATTTAAAAATACATTTTGCCATAGGAATTTTGATCCTAGTCAGTTCCTATTTTCTTGAGATTTCAAGTGGTGAGATGCTTTGGCTTACTTTTGCCGTTTTCTCCGTGATCGGTATGGAACTGATCAATACTATGGTAGAAGGGATAATGGATGTGTACAATCAAAATCATGACCCACGTATTAAATTTGTCAAAGATGTTGCAGCTGGAGTTGTTTTGTGGTATTCTCTATTTGCAGTAGTAGTGGGTCTCATTGTTTTGGGAAGAGCCTTGTTTCATTGGGGAGCGAGTTTGGGTAGATTGTTTGCATTATTATATGTTATTTTCTTTCCAGTGGTTGTTGTTTTCGGAGGGTTGACGAAGCGTGGCAAGCGCAAAGATTAATGTGGTTGTTGTAGATGATTCTGCCTTCATGAGAATGGTCCTCAAAGACATCATAGATAGTCAGCCGGATATGCAAGTTGTCGGCGTAGCAAGAGATGGTCTGGAAGCACTTGAGATTATACGTCAGAAAAAACCAGATGTTGTTACGCTCGATGTAGAAATGCCCAAGATGAATGGCATAGAAACACTGAAGAACATCATGGCTAAATTCCCCACGCGCGTCATAATGGTGAGTAGTCTAACTGAAGAAGGCGCAGACATTACAATCACAGCACTTTCCATAGGAGCTGTTGATTTTTTGACAAAGCCTTCTGGTTCCACCTCTATGAGTTTTAGAGAAGTTTCAGACGTCTTGATTCAAAAGATAAGGGCTGCCGTTCATATAGATCCGACCAAACTACTCTCCAAACCATCTCCATCTAGAGTCACGATGAGTCCGAAAAGAATATCTGTTTTCGAAAAGGCAGTTGTCATAGGTGCATCGACAGGTGGGCCCAGATCGTTGGACCAGGTCATCCCGGCGCTGCCAAAAGATTTTCCAGCGCCGATTTTTTTAGTTCAACACATGCCACCCATGTTTACAAAATCACTTGCAATGCGCCTGAACTCTCTTTCAAATCTTCAGGTTAAGGAAGCCGAGGACTCTGAAGTTGTTAAAAAAGGAGTTGTCTATGTTGCTCCAGGTGATTATCACATGGGAGTCAGAGCTGAAGGTAATATAGTTAAAATCTTTTTGGATCAATCGGAAAAAATAAACAACGTCAGACCAGCTGTTGATTTCACTCTTATGAAAGTTGCAGAGATTTATAAAGCCAACACCGTGGGCGTTATTCTGACAGGAATGGGCAAAGATGGTGCAAAGGGTGCTTTTAAGGTAAAATATTACTCTGGTAAGATAATAGCTGAGGATGAATCGACTTGTGTCGTGTACGGTATGCCAAAGGCTGTTGTAGAAGAAGGATATGCTGATTTTGTTCTACCTGCTCATAAGATACCAGAAAAGCTTGTAGAGATTATATAAGACAAAAAAGGGGAGATGAGGGTGAAAAGACTGTTTATCTTGTTTTCTCTTTTGGTGTCCGTGGTGATTTTTGGGGGGTATCTGACTGTAAATTATGTGATTCAACCAGGTGATACTTTGTATGACATTGCCAAGAAATTCAAAATCTCTGCTTCAACTATCCTCGATTGGAACAATTTATCAAATCCACTGAAATTGAAAACAGGTCAACAGATCACAATCCCGCAACCAGAAGGCTATATCTATGTTGTGAAGCAGGGTGATAGTCTTTACACAATTGCACGCATGTTCTTTACAACGGTCAGTGATATCATGTTGGCGAATGAGTTGAGTTCTGATTTTATAAAACCAGGACAAAAATTGTTTATCCCTCGCAAGAGTGTAGGTAAGGCCTTCAACACGGAAAAGGGTTATATATGGCCTGTCTACGGTGTAATTTCTTCTCCCTATGGTTGGCGTGTTCATCCTGTGAATAGACAAATGTCTTTTCATTCGGGAATAGATATAGCTGCACCTGAGGGAACACCTATTTTTTCATCTACTTCTGGCACAGTATCCTTTGCTGGAGAAAAATCTGGCTATGGTTTGATGGTTGAAATAAGGTCGAATAACAACGTGATTAGATATGGTCATCTTTCTAAGATAACTGTTTATGTTGGTCAGAATGTTGAGAGAGGAACTTTGATTGGCAGGGTGGGCAGTACGGGTGTGAGCACGGGACCTCATTTGCACTTCGAGGTACTTGTAAAAGATGAAACTGTCAACCCACTGGCTTTGTTGCCATCCTCAAACAAGGTCTACGTTCTGAAGGAAGGTATAGAAGCAGCGGGTGGAGAATAATCAGTGTTTTTTCAGCCAGTCAATCAAATCATTCATGAAGAGAGGAGCGTTTTTTTCATCTTCGAACAATTCGTGAAAGCCATCTTGGTATACCTTCAGTATCTTGTCCGATGAGCTGATGGAGTTGAAAAATTGTTTTGCACCTTCTAAAAGAGTGATTTTGTCATTTTCTCCGACCGCTACAAAACATGGGATAGTTATTTTTCTTGCTTCTCTTAAAGCAATCTTTGAGTTTGTAAACATGTCGTGAGCAAGTCGAGCACTGATCTTTCTGTGAACAAGTGGGTCTTCTACATATCTTCTCACAGCTTCTTTATTGGGTGATAGGTCGTTTGGATCTATGCCGTTGTCAAAGCTCAGTCCTGGTGACACGAAGGAAAAGAAAGCGGCGATGAGTCTCAACAAAAAATTATCTCTTGAAAGTTTCAGGGCTGGTGAAGTGATTATTAATCCGCGCAATGTATTATTGATTTGGGCATACCTTGCTGCGATCAAACCACCAAGGCTGTGCCCCATCAGAAATGAATTTGGATGAGAACTGGTCATTTTATCAAGAAAATAAAAAACATCCTTAAAAGATGCATGGCCTCTTTTGCCTGGTGTCTCACCGTGACCAGGTAAATCGAAGAGGACTAAACCATATCCCTCTTTCTGAAGTAATTCTGAGAGCCAAAGATATCTTTTTGAATGTTCGCCTAGCCCATGGATAAGTATTACACAACCTTTCTTACCTTGAATTTCTTTTGTCCACATCTTTCTCTTCCTCCAATAGCTCGAAATCAACCTCACCGGAAATCTTGTTGGCGTTGACAACCTTTGCCTTTAATAAATCACCGATCTTGAATATCCGTCCAGTTCTCTCCCCAATCAGGATATTCTTCTTCTCGTCATAATTATAGTAGTCATTCAAAGTTGATATATGAATTAGACCAGAGATCAATTTTTCTGGGATCTCGACGAACAAACCGAATCTTGTCACATTAGTAACTACCACATCGAATACCTTCCCCATGTACCTACTTATGTACTCGACCTTCTTTATACTGATCAAATCCCATTCGGCTTCATCTGCCACCCTCTCGCGCTTACTACAATGTTCTGCAATCTTTGGGAGCAGCTGAGAGTAGAGTTCTATCTGATTTGGTGTGAATTTTCCACCTTGCTTTAGATACAATTTCAAGAGCCTGTGCACCACTAGATCAGGGTACCTTCGGATCGGTGATGTGAAGTGTGTATATGCGAAAGATGCCAAACCAAAATGTCCAACATTAGAAGCAGAATAAATGGCACGTTTCATAGAGCGAACTAGTAATTTTTCAACACTTGATTTGAGAGGGTGATCTTTAACAGCCTCGAGCACTTTTTGAAGAACGCTTGAATGGACGGTTTTGGGAAATTTTATTTTCAATCCCAGCGCTTCCACATATTCTCTCAACTGAATCAGTATTTCAGGATCTGGTTGTTCATGTATTCTATACACAAAAGGTAACCCAGCGTTGTGAAAGACCTCCGCTACAGTTTCGTTAGCCTTTATCATAAACTCCTCTATCAAGACTTCTGCTTCGCCTCTCTTACGAGGTACTATGTCAACAACATGGCCTTTTTCGTCTGTTACTACATCGATCTCTCCGCCTTCTACGTCAAGAATTGCACCTCTGCGTCTCCTGTTTTCCCTAAGAATCTTGGCCAACTCGCGCATCGAATCGAGTGAACGGCATATTCTTTTTCCGATTTGTTTCTGAGCAGATAGATCTCCTGAAAAGTATTTGTTTACAATGGTATATGTCAACCGCTTTTTGCTTCTTATTACACTTGAGGATATCTCGTAGTCCAAAGTGTTGCCTTCTTTGTCTATAATCATTTGGACTGTGAATGTCAATCTGTCTCTTCCCTCAACTAAACTGCACAGATTATTTGAAAGTTTAAACGGCAACATCGGTATGACTTTGTCAAGCAGGTAGACGCTCGTACCTCTTGAGAATGCTTCTTTGTCTATCGCGGAATTTTCTTTCACATAGTGGGAAACATCGGCAATATGTACTGACAGTTGATATTTGTTGTTGGAAAGCTTTCTTATTGAAACTGCATCATCAAAGTCTTTAGCATCTTCACCATCTATAGTGAAAACAATTTGACTGGTGAAATCTTTTCTACCCTTTTTTTCTTCATCGAGTACTTGCTCTGGTAAATTTCTTGTCTCGTCTATGACTTCTTGAGGGAATTCTTCTACAAGCCCGTGTTTAGCTATCACGCTTGGAATATCAACTTTGGGATCATCTACATCACCAAGCACACTCACGATACATGCTTCAGGGTATCGACCCTGTGATGGCCATTTTGTGATCTTAGCAATAACTTTCTGCCCCGGTTTTGCACCATTTATGTGCTCCAGTGGAACAAAAAAATCATAAACAATTTTTGAATCGTCAGGTATCACATAAGACAGAGATCTCTTAAGCTGAAGAACGCCGACTACCTTATCTATGCGGTGTTCAACAACTTTCAACACCCGTCCAAGTGGTAAATTCCTCCATTTTCCTGTTATTTCAATTAGCACTTTATCATTGTGAATAGCACCATCTGTGTTGTCGATGGGTACGGCTATCTCTTTACCATCTTCAATCACAACAAATGCCATATTGCCTCGGCGTGTGAATTCAATGGTACCTACAAACAAGTCCTCGCCGATTTTGCGATATCTACCTCTTGCATCTCTGATTATTACTCCTTGTTTGATGAATTCATTCAGTATGGTCTTGGTTTGCTTTCTTTGTGTCTTACTCTTTATTCCGAGAACCTTGAGGAGTTCCTTGAATGTTAATTTTGCATTCTCAGCGAGGACTTGTTCAATCTTTGTTTTGAGATCAATGGAAGATTGTGACACAAGCTTTACCCCTTTCTTTTGACATATATGTGGCTTTATCGGCTAAGGCTATAAGATCCTCTGATTCAATCACTTCGTGCTCAGGGTAGCCACAAACGCCGAAACTCATTGTCACACGAAAATCAAATGGGTTTGTCTCTATGATTTTATGCAAGATCTTTTCGGCAACTTTGGCAGCACTGTCTTCTGTTGTGTTGGGAAGTATCAATATGAATTCTTCACCACCATACCTTCCCACTATGTCACTTGTTCTTGTACTGCTTCTGAAAACTGAAGCAATGAATTTCAGTACTTCATCACCAATCCTGTGCCCAAAGGTATCATTTATTTTCTTGAAGTCGTCGATATCACACATCACTACTGAAAAGTGTCCACCGTATCTTTTTACCCTCTCAAATTCTTCGTGTAATCGTGTTATAAAGTACCATCGTGTGTACAAACCCGTCAAAGGGTCGGTGATGCTCCTATGATAGATTACGATGTTCTTGAGAGCGTAGAGGATCACTTCTTGTAAATCCAGGACCATTTTCGTGAGCTCGTAACCCGATGATTCATCAAGGTGCAAAGCTTGATTGGCCACGTACAGAACAACTTTGAAACCATCATATACCTCTATTTCGCTGCACATTTCAAATGGCGTATAAGAAACCTTCGCCTCTGTTGGCATCTGCTCGACATTGAAACCGGCGTATTCCAGGATCTTGCCACGCGAGTCAAGCAACATCAATCCTGCTGACGATACTGGTAAAAGATTCATTATTTTGGAGACGAGGAACTCCATGGTTGTATAGATTTCATCCTGTGGATCTGTGACCTTGAGAACATCCAAAAGGTGCTGGACAAAAACTGAGTTCTTGATGGCTTTCTCTATTTGTTCCTGTATCGATTTTAAAAACTGCTGCGAAGATTCTTCAATTCTTAATAGTGATTCATTAAAGATTCTGAACACACTTGTTTCTGGAGATAGATTCATCTTCTTCTCCAACCAGACTGCTGCATTTGTAAACGATCTGGTCCTATAAATTGAAATGGCTTTCTCTGCGTAGTTGATTGCCAATGGGATGGCACCGATCGATTTATAGCCAATCGCCACTCCCTCATAGACCTGTGCAAGAGACAGGAAAGCTCCACTCTTTATAGCGTTTGTTTCAAGCTGCTTCGCAAACTTGATAAAACCTTTCCTGTCTATCTTGATCAATCTTTCTGCGAATATCTGACATGCTTCTTCAGACCAGTATGGGGTATCTTTCCTGAGAAACTTCTGCCATGCATCTAAAAACTCCATATCATTTTGAGCCAAAAACAAATCTCTGAAAGGTACAAAAGCTTGATTGTTAATAGCAGGATTTTCAATGTTTTCCAGTATCACTTGCTTTGCCCGGTCTATATTGCCAGATAGAGCATGGGCACAGGCTATTCCTCTGAGTGCCCTTTCTTCGATACCAAGGTACCTTTCTATTGAAAGTTCACGATTGTAGTCCTCCAATGCCTCGTCTAATTCACGATTATACATATGGAAATTTGCCTCTATGAAGTGGCTGTATGCCTCAAGCTGGATATTCCCAGTTATGCTGGTAAGTTGTCTCAATCTTGCAATATCTTGAAACATCTTATGAACATCGCCTCTATACAAACTGGTCCAAATCATGTTGGACAATCCAACCATTGCCAATCCGTCTGATCCTATTTTGTGGGCAATTTCCACGACACTTTCAAACAATCTCTTTGATTCTGAATCAGCAGCAAGCCTTGTGCCAAGTTCATTAAGAACTGCCGCTAGAACATCCAAGAAACCTTCGTTCTTTGCAATCTGTTTAGCTTGGTTCAAAAGCTCCAAATTGCTCATACTCGATCTTCGTGTACTTTGTGCCATTAGCAACAGTGTCAATGCTCTTAATCTTTTGTGCAATTTCGTGTCTTTGAGTCTTGCAAACAAGATTTCAACTTTGTTGAGTAATTTTTCAGGTAATCTTTCCCCTGAAAGCAGCATACGCCTCATTCTGCAACATAATTTCAAGAGCTTACTGTAATCTGTTTTTGATTCAAAGAGGTTCTCTTTTTCCATCTCTTTGGCAAGATTCGCCTTTGACGCGTATACTAAAGCGCTGTACCTTAGAAAATCGTATTTCGTACTCAAAGCGAGTGCATATCTTTCCAAGGCATTGGAATCTTGTTTGATTTGCAGTGCTCTAAGTTTCAAACTGTTTAATGCATAGCTTTCTCTACCTTCCAGAAGTTTCTCCGCTTCTTCTAACAAAGATATAGCCACTGAAATATCATGGTAACTTGCGAGTTCTTTCCTGGCAGTCAAAAGATAGAGTGCAACTGCAGAGGTTTTTCTACCAAGCATCTGTAAATGCCAAGCTCTCTTTGCAGGGTCTTGAATCTCACTTGCCAATCTATCGTGTAATCTTATTCTTTCCTGTGGTTCTATTTCCGCATAAAGAGATTGCCACGCGTCGAAGATTATGAATCTGTACTTTCCTTCTTCCCAATAAACCAATCCGTTGTCGATTAGCTGAGCCAGTTTTGTGTTGATCACAGAAATATCCAGCGAGCTAACCAAACTGAGATACTCGAGCTCTTTTAATCCAAATCTTTCCCCCAATATGGCTATGAGATGAGCACCCGAGTCAATCAGATTCCCCAGTGATAACTGCAAAATCTGTTTAAAATCTGTTCTCTTAAGAATCCCTTGGCTAACTACCAATCTATTCTTTTCGATGTTTAAGGCATTGTTTTTTACCAAAAGCCGGACAAGTTCAACTACTTGTCCAGGCAAACCATGACTAACAGTATGAATCCATCTGCCAAAATCTTCAACATCGTTCTTGCTGATCATGAACATCGCCGATATCATTTCGATTGTTTTATCCAAGTTGAAAGGTTCAAGTTCAATGAGCGAGTCATAAGAAAGAGGAATGTTTTTCTGGAACGAAGCCAAGATCAAAGTGTGTCCAGCAGAATAACTGTAATTTTGGAGTTGTTCAATGGTTGCCTTGAGTGATAGATCCATTTCATGAGCATCATCGACGATTATTACAACGGAGGTAAGATTATTTAGAATCTTTGCAACTCTGAGAACGACCTCAGAGGCATTCATACGGTCAGAAAGTGCAACTTTTTCGATCCATTCCTTGTCTTGTGTGTCCAAGTTGGAAAGTACTCTGTCATCTACGAACTGAAGAATCCCAATAACGAAGTTTTGTAGATCTGTTGCCCATATCACTGGATAACCCTCATTCCTAAGTTGATCAGATATAGAGCCCAGAAGAGTAGTTTTTCCGATTCTTTGAGACCCATAAATGAAGATTGTTTTCATATCCTTTTGGTTATTTTTCACGATCTCTAATATCCTATTCTCTTCAGCTCTATGGATTGTTGTTAGACGCAATCCCATTAAACCAACTGATGATGCAGTTTCATTTAATAGATAAACAGCCGCAGGAAGGTGAGTTTTTCTCTCCCTTGGATCTTCTTTAATGAAACTAAAAATGAATTGCTTTATCTCTTGTGTATCACTCAAAGAGTCTATGAGTTTTCCAAATACATAAACGGTTGAGGCAACCGAAATTTTCTGCCCTTTGATGAATTCTGGCGCGACGAAAACATACTTGCCCTCTGGTAATCGGTCTGGGTTGACCCAACAGGGTGGGAGCATGAAGAAGTTCTCGGCTTTGAGAAAATCATCAATTGAGATAACAGGTATGGCAACTTCTCTGTGTACAAGTTCTCTCAGTAAGTTTAGCAAAAAGAGCACAAAATTTCCTCTTTCTATCTTGTTTTCAACGTTAACTGGCTTGCCTTCAAGATATGGAAAGTAAATCCTCGGTACATCTCTCAAATCATATGTTTCAGGTACTAAGATCCCGGGATGTCTTATGCGGGCAAAGGAAGCTAATATGTTCGTCAGTTCTTGTTTTCTACTACCAACAGCCTCAGGTCTTATCACGCGCAATCTCATATAAACATTTTCGTTTAGAATCAAATGTTCATCACCAATATATGTTTCTCTGAGAAACTTGACTAACTTCACTTGATTCCCCCCTGTAAAAAATCTTTTGTTAGGCTCACAACCTCCTTGAGTACATCTTCGAGTTTTGTCCCTTTGAAAGAGCAACCAGCGGCTCTTGCATGACCTCCGCCCCCTAAAATGGAAGCGACTCTGCTCACATCGAACCAATTTTTCGATCTAAAACTCACATGTATTTCATTTTTCGGGAACTCTGTAAACAGAATCGCTACCTCGACATCTTTCAACGCTCTCATTTCACCCACAAATCCTGTGCTATCGTCCTCAACACAGTTGTTTTCGAGGTAATCTTCGTAACTCAACCACGAATAAACCAAAGAGTCCTCTAAAATCATATGATTAATCATGGTGCAGTACAGTTTCATTTGTTCAGGTCTTTTGTTCTCAAGGATTGTAGTAGCAATAAAGTATGGTTTAGCACCAAACCGTACAAGTTCAGCTGCATCCTTAAAAAGGCGCTCATCTGTGTTTGAAAATCTGAAAAAACCTGAATCGGTTGCCATACCCATTAAATTTGTCGTTGCAAGTTCAGAATCATATGTAATGCCTAGCACCTTATTGAGAGTATAAACCATCTGCGCAGTAGCGGCATACGATGTGTCAACCCAGTTTATATCACCAAAAAGTGTATTTGTTGAGTGATGATCTATAACAATTGTTCTATGATTTGAAAGCATTGGCTCGAAGCGGCCAACTCTATCTGGTGAGGAACTATCTAACACAACAATCAACTGTGGCACAAAATTGAGGATCTCGTCATACGACTTTATTTCGTTTACTCCTGCAAAAACCTTGTAGTAATCTGGTATCTTACTGTCTATCGAACCAAAACAATTCTTACCAAGTTGCTTCAAGCCCAGAGTTAACGAAGCAACACTGCTTATGTCATCACCGTCAGGCATAACATGCCCCACTATTAGTATGTCTTGTAAATCAATTATCTGGGAAACCATCTTTGCAATTTCATTCATCTAATCACCCTGAACCCATTTGGATAAATATTCCTTGACCTGTTTCTCATCGTGTAATCGCTTGGTTGAAGGATCGAAGGTAACATACATATCTGATCCCAAATAAAGCGTTGGAATAATGTTTAAAAAAGGTGAGAAGGCATTTGGATCGTAGTGAACTCCAACTATTTTCCCTATAAAAAAGGTATGATCTCCCGTCTTACGAAAATCGATGAGTTTACACTCATAAGCGGCATAAGCATTTTTCATCACAGGTGCCTTCACATTTTTCCCATCAAGCAAATCTATTTCGAACACATTTACTTTGTCAATATCCCTGCCAGATGTTTTACCAACAAAGGCTGTTAAACGACTTTGATCGAACCTCATAAAATTGACTGTGAATTCCTTTGAAACCAATATTAAATCATGGGTAAATCTTTTTGGAGAGACCGATACACCATACAGTGGTGGATCGTGAGAAAGTTGTGTGTGCCATGCCGCAGCCATAAGATTAGTCCTCTCTTCGTATTTAGAGCAAATGATTGCAACATTTGCTGGGTAGTGAAGATTGTACTTTTCCAAGCTCTCAGCGAAGACCATCTTACTCACCCCCAATCACCCGTAAAAGGGTATCTTTATCAACTATTTCAGACAATAAAGAACAGGAAAAATCCATGCCAGCCTCAGTCATTCTTAACCTATCTCTTTCCAAAACTAGTTGATCTGGGAACATGGCAACCAACTTATTTAAATTAATCTTTGGTGCAATTTCCTTCAATTTTTCAATTTTGACACCTTCACAAAGCCTCAGGGACATGAACAATGTTTCTCTCAGTTCCTCAAAAGAATCGTTGTGGTGGAAGAATTCAAAGGCAAACTCGTTTTTATCTACTGTCTCGAGGTACCTTTGCAGCTCTGAGACATTTACATATCTTTTTGATTCAATATGGCCACCAGCAGAAACACCCACACCTATGTAATCGTCGTTATTCCAGTATTTTAAATTGTGTTTGCACCGGTATCCTTGCAAAGAAAAGTTAGATATCTCATATCTTTCATACCCAAGCTTTTCAAGTTCACCAACAAAGATTTCATGATGAATCGCTGTATCGTCCTGATCTATGCGGGATATCATCTCGTTTTCCTTGTGTAATTCGAGAATATAAACAGAGACATGTTTTGGTCGATAGCGTTCAATTATTTCTAAATTCTTTACAATCGTTTCGTGAGATTCATAGGGTAATCCAACTATAAAATCAACATTTATGTTATCAAAATAGATACTCGCGCTCTCGTAAGCTTTTTGGAAATCGAGGACTGAATGCCTCCGCCTCACTGCTCTGAGAATAAGATCATCCGCGGCTTGAAGCCCCATGCTCAATCTGTTTATTCCAAGATTCTTCAAATCTGCAAAACCAGAAAAGTCTGGGTTTACCTCGATCGTAATCTCAGGATCGATCAAATTGAAATTTTTCTCTATACAGCTCAGAATTTTTGAAAGATATTCAATTGGCACATCACTTGGCGTACCACCACCGATGTACACAGTACCAACCTTTCTCATTCCAAGTAACCGGGACCACATTTCTATCTCTTCGTTCAGGCAATTAAAATAGATTTCCATATCAGAAAAATCTGTGTATGAAACAAAATCACAGTAAGAACATCTACTCTTGCAAAAGGGTATGTGCACATAAATACCAAGACTTTTAGAACGATGCACTGAAAAACACCTTCCCACCTGTGAACAACAAATCTCCTCGAAAATCAGAGCCAGTTATCTCTATCCTGATGCCAAAGAAAACAGAATCAGTCTTGATTATGACAAAAGGATCTATGAAGGTTGAACTGTTCTGCAGTGCCAGACGACTTCTGAATGAAAAGAATCCAGAAAAGCCATTCATCCAACCAGCACCCATGAAGAAACCTTCTTCACCTGTTTGTCCTATGGTATACGGGAAGAAACCAGCAAAGAGACCTTCATTGAGTCTATAAACACCTACCTCTCTGTTTTGGAATCTCATATACGCCCTGGAAAATCCAACAGATATATCACCTATTCTTTCAAAGGTATTGAAACTCAATACATTATTTCCGAAGAAGAACTTCTGATTGATCTTCCAATTTGCATAGGATTTTTCTGGGCTAACCACAAAATTGAAACTGTATTGCCCGGGTGCTATACCATAGGTATTTGTCTCGATTTTCATCACTGCGGTCCACGAACGTCCAATTGTACCACCAACAGCTAAGGTTGCATCGGAACTTTTAAATTTGAAGAACCCAAGCTTGGTATAGGTGGACCTGCTATCCTTGTAGACAAAACCTATCTGTGAATCGCTGCTGCTGAGACTGATCAGCAAATTCCCAACATCAATGAAATGCTGAATATCGTTTGATAAGCTGAACTGAACAGCGCTGGAGATGGATGTAAAAATCAAAATCAAGACAAATGATAGATATTTCAACTCGACCCCTCCAACAGACGCTTTACGACATCATTCACCAACTGCGGGTTTGCAGAACCCTTCGTTTCTTTCATCACTTGTCCTACGAAATAACCAATAATGTTTGTCTTTCCTGATCGATACTGTTCCACAGCCTTTGGATTTTGCACCATGGCTCTTCTAGCAATCTCTTCTATGAGTTTTTCATCGCTGATCTGTCTGATGCCCCTTTCTTCAAGTATTTCACCTGGCATTTTTCCAGTTCTGAAAACGTGGGGAAATATATCCTTTGCTATCTTTATGGAGATTTCACCTTTATCCATCAAAGAAAACAGTTCGTAAATATGTTCAGGTGTTATGTTTATCTGCTCGGTTTCAAGTTGTTTCATCTCTCTAAGCATCTCTGTCATTATCCAGTTACTCACTTCTTTTGGTTTGCCTATCTTTTTCACACAAGCTTCGTAAAAGTCTGCAATTTCTTTGTTCATTGCAAGGACTGTTGCATCATACCTTGGTATCTTGTATACTTCAACAAATCTTTCTATTTTTTGATCTGGTAACTCCACAAGAGTTGATTTGATTTGCTCCAATTTCTCTTTCGAAAGAATCACCGGGGGAATATCGGGTTCTGGGAAGTATCTGTAGTCGCTTTCTTCTTCTTTGCCGCGCATCGAGATCGTTATTCTATTGCTTAAGTCCCAACCTCTCGTTTCTTTCTCGACATTCTGTCCGTTTTTCAGGGCATCGATAATTCTCTGTTCTTCGTACTCAAGAGCCTTTTCTATGAATCTGAAGGAGTTCATGTTTTTGACCTCTACTCTGTTGCTCTGAATATTATTTATCTCGTCAACAACCGAAATATTTGCATCGCATCTTAGAGCTCCTTTTTCCATATCGCCGGTACTCACTTGCAGATATCTCAATATCGTGCGCAATTTTTCTACAAATAATCTTGCTTCTTTTGGTGATGAAAGGTCTGGTTCGGTGACAATTTCCACCAAAGGAACTCCACAGCGATTCATATCTACTAACGAATAATGAGCTTGAGTTATTGAGTCTCCCTCGTGTATCAATTTACCTGCATCTTCTTCTATGTGCAGCCTCCTGATTCTGATTCTTTTCACTTGCCCATCAACATCGATGTCCATGTATCCTGAGGTCGCTATGGGGTAAAAGTACTGTGTTATCTGATAACCCTTTGGCAAATCTGGATAAAAGTAATTTTTCCTATCGAATCTTGAATATTCATGTACATTGCAGTTCAAAGCAAGAGCGATCTTTGCTGCATACTCTACCATAGAAGAATTAACGACTGGCAGTGCCCCGGGCTGACCGGTGCAAACTGGGCACACAGCTGTATTCGCTGGTAATTCGAATACGTCTGCCCGGCAGGAACAGAATGCTTTTGTCTTAGTCATCAACTGAACATGTATTTCAAGACCTACGACTGTTCTATAGTTCATATTCTCACCACCGGTAATCTGATTCTACCGTTATCGTTGTAAGGCGATGCTTTTTCAAAATTTCTTGCAATTCTCAAAACCTTTCCATCATCAAACCTCTTTCCCATTATTTGTAAGCCTATGGGTTTATTATGTGCAAAACCAAAAGGAATACTTATAGCAGGAATTCCAACCAAGTTCGCTGGAACTGTGAAAATATCCATAAGATAATATGTCAAAGGATCGGAGATCGAACCGATCTTGAAGGTAGGTATAGGGGATGTGGGAGTGAGAATGGCATCGAACTTTTCAAGGACTTGGTTTATGTCGTTTGCGATTATTCTTCTCACCTTCAAGGCTTTATTGAAGTAAGCTTCGTAGTATGCCGCACTCAAAGTAAAGGTTCCTAAAACTATTCTTCGCCTTACTTCTTCACCAAAACCTGCGTTTCGAGTCTTCATATACATATCTCTCAATCCTGTTTCTTCTATTCTCAAACCATACTTGACACCATCATATCTTGCCAAATTTGAACTAGCCTCAGCTGGTGCTATCACATAGTAAGTTGCAACGGCATATTTCATGCTCGGGATCTTTACACGCTCAGCCGTAGCACCCAGCTTCTGGGCTGTTCTAATTGCTTCTTCAAAACGTTCGGCCACCTCACCGTCGAGTTGTTCATACTCGTAAACTTCTTTAGGAACTGCAAATTTCATTCCATGAATATCTTCCTCGATCTGACTGAGAAAATCTATCTTTCTTGAAACGGTTGTTGAATCGAAAGGATCCTTACCTGCAATTATCTCCATCATCAGTGCAGCATCTCTGACGGATTTTGTTATGGGACCAACCTGGTCCAGTGAAGATGCAAAAGCAATCAAACCATACCTTGACACCAATCCATAGGTTGGTTTGAAACCAACCACACCACAGAAAGATGCTGGTTGCCTTACGGACCCACCCGTATCACTTCCAAGAGCAGCAATAACCTGTCCACTTGCAACTACTGCTGCAGATCCACCACTACTCCCGCCAGCAACACACTCTATATCCCAAGGATTCCTCGTGGTGAAGAATGCTGACCTTTCTGTGCTCGAGCCCATTGCAAATTCGTCCATGTTAGTCTTTCCAATGATTGCAAAACCATAATCTTTAAGCCTTTTGACACAAGTTGCATCGTAGGGAGGGACGTAGTTCTCAAGTATCTTGGAGGCACAAGTGGTCTTTATACCTTTTGTGGTAATATTATCTTTGATTGCTATTGGGATTCCCCTGTATGGTCCATCATTCATTTGGGGCTTTTCTACGACAGTTATAAAACTCTTGATGACAGGATCGATCGATCGTATTCTCTCATAAGATTGTGCTATCAGTTCTTCTCTGTTGTAATTTAGGCAATCTTCTATTGTCATTTTTTCAAACAACTCCAACTCCTCCTTTACCAGTAATAAGTCCTTTTCCTCCTGAACAGTCCCCAGATCATTCCGACGATGAAACCTCCTATATGAGCCCAGTATGCTACACCGGAGTTCATTGCGCTGTCGGCAATTCCACTTATTATTTGGAAGATAAACCATACAAAGAGGTACACTGCCACCGGTATTGCGATCAGTAATGGAAGAAAGAACGTCGGAATAAATGAAACAACACGAGAATATGGGAACAAGACGTAATAAGCACCCATCACAGCAGAAATAGCACCAGAAGCTCCAACCATAGGTACCTGTGAGTTTAAATTGAGAGCAAAGTGCATCAACGAAGCCAGAACGCCACTCGACATATAAAAGATGAAAAACATCGTATGACCCATGTTATCTTCGACATTATCACCAAAGACTCCAAGGAACCACATGTTTCCAATCAGATGGGACCACCCTCCGTGCAAGAACATATGACTGATAAGAGATAACCATTTTGGTGTGTAGAATTCCAGGCCAGTTCTTAAATGCCAAATTTGTGTCCAGCGCTGAGAGGCGAATCGAGCTGGTACCACACCAAAATTGTAAAGGAACTGAATCAACTCTGCCCTCGAAAGAGTAAGCTGATAGATGAAAATGATAGCATTGATCAAAATCAGAGTATACACGACATATGGTTTTTTCCTACTTGGTATCGTATCGTACAATGGAAACAAATAATCACTCCTTTAAGGAAATCTTTTATTCTCTTATTTTATCACAAAATATTATCAATGATTCCAGA
Source organism: Pseudothermotoga sp. (assembly GCA_046294065.1). Classification (GTDB taxonomy): domain Bacteria; phylum Thermotogota; class Thermotogae; order Thermotogales; family DSM-5069; genus Pseudothermotoga_B. The sequence continues at coordinate 407 of JBKBIU010000001.1, read as the reverse complement.
AGCGAGCACCATCTCATCTTTATAAAAAACTGCAACCTGCCCAGGTGTCACAGCAAAGATTGGCTTATCGCTCTTAACGATAGCTGAATTACCCTCAAGAGTTACCACACATGGAGTTTCTTCTGAGTTTTTTCTTACTTTTACAGTGGAAGTGAACTTCTCATCCAAATCTGTCAGAATATTCAGATTGCTTACACGAAAGCTGTCCGAATGAACATCTTTCTCATTTCCTACGATCAGTGCATTTTCCTGTGGGCATATCTTAACCACATATTTCTTTTCACCCGTTGAAATTCCTATCTTTCTTTGACCAATTGTGTAATTTACAAGTCCTCTATGTTCACCGATCTTCCTTCCATTCTTATCAAAGATAGGCCCAGGTTTTATACTTATACCGAACTCTTCAA